>JAJDAM010000285.1 GCA_029261905.1 Deltaproteobacteria bacterium | reverse complement strand
TCACTCCAAATCAAGCACACCCAATCAAGCACGCCCAATCAAGCACACCAAATCAAACGAACATCACTTCCGGGTAGCCCCCCGCAACTCCACACTCTGCGCCCGCTCATTCTCCATCGCCTCGCGCATCGTAGCCCCCGCACCGAAGTGAATCGCCCGCTTCGCATGCGCAAGAACTTCAGGAGCGATCTCCGCCATCTGCAGCGCCATGTCCCTCGCCGCTTGCATCAGTTCTTCCGCCGGCACCACCTTGTTGACCAGCCCGATTTCCGCCGCTTCTTCTGCACGAAACACACGTGCGGTCAGCACCAGTTCCAGCGCCTTCGCCTGGCCGATCAAGCGCGGCAGCAAGTGCGTGCTGCCAAGTCCGGGCAGGATCCCGAGCTTTGCGAAGGTGATCCCGATCTTCGCCCCCGCACTGGCGATCCGAACGTCGCACGGCAGAACCATCGTCACGCCGACGCCGATCGCGTGTCCGTTGATGGCCGCGATCACCGGCTTTTCGAACTCCAGGAGATCGAGCGGGAGCTTCTTCAAGAAATCCTCTTCGCCCAGCTTCGGCGAACCCGCTAGCGCGTTGCCACCGGCCTGGTGGGCTTTCAGGTGTTCGAGATCCACACCCGCACAAAAACCGCGTCCCGCGCCGGTGAGGATCGCGACCCGCACTTCGTCGTCGGCGCGGACCCGCGCGAATGCGTCCACCACCTCGTCGCCCATCTGTGTGGTGTACGCATTCAGCTTGTCGGGACGATTCAGCGTGATCGTCGCGATGCGGTCGCTCGTTTCGTACAGGATGTTCTCGTACATCGGCGTGTCACTCTCGAATGGGGGATGAGATGTTGATCAGGACGCACCAGGACCTACTTCAGGACGTTCTTCACGACGCACTTCACGACGCACTTCACGAGGTAAAGGGCGCCCACCGCGGCTTTCGTTTCTCGACGAAAGCTGCCGCACCTTCGGAGAGGTCCGGATGCGCGGTGTGATCGTTGATCGCCTTCCACGCGTTGTCGATCCCGGCATCGAGCCCGGTGTCCAACGATTCCCAGATGACGCGCTTGGTCTCGGCCAGAGCGGTCGGCGAGTGCTGGGCGATCTGGGCCGCCAGCTCTCGCGCACGCACCATGAGCTGCTCCGCCGGGACCACCTCTCCTACCAGTCCGAGCCGATGCGCCTCGGACGAGGACAGACGCTCGGCCCCTCCCAGCAGTGCCATTCGCATCACCGCTTCGAGCGGCATCCGACGCGTCAACCCGACTGGCTCGATCCCCGCAATCAACCCCACCTTCACGTGGGTATCGAAAAACGTCGCGTGGTCTGCACACACGATCAAATCCGAATCTGCGATGAAGTGCAGTCCACCGCCGACCACCATGCCGTTCACGGCAGTGATCACCGGCTTCCAGCAGCGATTGTGGATCGCGGTCAGCTGGAACCACGGCGCATCTTCGCGGGAGACCTGGCCGCTTCCCTTGGCATCGCCCGACGCAATCTCGGCGACGTCCATCCCGGTGCAGAACGCCTTCTGTCCGGCGCCGGTCAAGATGACGCACACGACAGCCGGATCGGCCTTGATCGCCTGCCATGCGTCGCGCAGTTCGCCGGCCATCTGGAGATTGAAAGCGTTGTGCCGATCGGGCCGATTGAGGGTCAGCGTCGCGACGCCGTCATCCACTTCGTAGAGCAGGGTCTCGAAATTCACTGAGTCCTCCGTCGGAACGAGGTTCAATCGCGCCCGAGAATCGCGATCCCGCAAGCGGTCGGATGTCCGCCGATGTTGTGGGAGAGCGCGAGTTTCGATTCGACGCCCGCCACCTGCCGCTTCTCGGCACGGCCCTGGAGCTGCAAAGTGTTTTCGTAGATCATGCGGACGCCGGTGGCGCCGGTCGGGTGGCCGAAGGTCTTCAAGCCACCGTCGGTGTTGACCGGAAGAGCCCCCCCGATCTCGAAGTCTCCCGCCGCGATGTGTTCTTTCGCCGCGCCCTTTTCGCAGAATCCGAGGTCTTCGTAACTCAGCAATTCGGTCAGCGAGAAACAGTCGTGTACCTGCGCGACACCGATTTCGGCGCGGGGGTCGGTGATGCCGACCTGTCGGTAGACGTCTTCCGCCGCCCATCCCGTCGGCTTCCAGGACAGGAAGTCGTTCGTGGGATCTTTCTGCGGATTCGGCCCCGCTTGCACGGTGACCCCTTTGACGAGCACCGGATCATCGCGATATCCACGGGCCAGATCGGCGCGCGTCAGGATGACGGCAGCCGCCCCATCGGTCTGCGCCGCGCAGTCGTACAGCCCGAACGGCCACGAGATCATGCGCGCATTGAGCACGTCATCGATCGTGATCTCGCGCTTCAGAAATGATTTCGGCGCGAGCGTCCCGTTGTGATGATTCTTCACGGCGATCTTCGCGAGATCCTCGCGACCGGCACCGTACTTGGCGAAGTACGTCGCGGCACAGAGAGAGAACCAGCCAGCGGGAGTCTGCGGCAGGTCTCGCACGCCGTTCATCATCACGCTCGGCCCCGACACACCCCGGTCTTTCGGCTTGTCGTACCCGACGACCAGCACCGTGTCGTACATGCCGGCCGCGATCGACATCACACCGCAACGAAACGCGTCGGTCCCGGTCGCGCAGTAGTTCGAGACCATCGTGACCGGCTTCCAGAGCTTCAGCGCGTCACTGCACTCGTGCGGCCCTTTCTGCGTGTACAAGGCGCCGGTAAAGACCGCATCGATGCGCTCTTGCGGCTTGTCGATTCCGGCATCTGCGTACGCCTCGTACGCGGCATCGACGATCATGTCGGACGGCGACTGGTCCCAGTTCTCGCCGAACTGACAACAGCCGACACCTACGATCGCAACCTTGTCCTTGATTCCATCTCGGCTCATCGGTCAGTCGACCTCGTCGGTGTCGGGAAGAGGGGTGCCCTTCCAGTAATAGTTGGGACGACCGCCCGCCTCGTGGATGCGCCGGAATTCGAACTCGACCGGCAGCCCGATGCGGGTATCGGCAGGTGCCACGTTGACGAGCTGCAGATGAACGCGCGCACCGTCGATTTCGGTAACCGTCACGACGGTCGGCGGATCGGGCGTCGGAAAGAAGAAGTCGAACGTGTAGGTAACGACCTTGCCGACCCGGTCGGAAAGCCGCGCCTTCTCGAAATCGTCTTTCGCGAAGCAGGTCTCGCAAACCCGCTGGTTGGGGAACTGCACTGCGGAACACTGCAGACACTTCTGACCGCAGAAACTGATGTCCTCGTCGCGCTCCCGAAAATGGACCGTCGCCGAGAGCCCGGGGTCACCGCCGGCCTGCCATTCGCGCGAATCGAGACTGCGCGCTTTGAGATACTTGTCGTAGCTCGACACCACTCGGCGACGCGCGAGGTTCCAGCTGACGCCGCGTCGATCGGCGAGCTTCTCGATGGAGTCGTTCACCTCGAAAGAGAGCGCCTCGGCACCGTCGCCGTAGTTTGCGACGAGAATCCGATCTCCCGCTTTGGCACTTTCCAGCGCCGCAGCGAGTTGCATCGGCGCGAAAGCCACGCCGGTGTTTCCCAGCCGACCAAACAGCGCATCCTGGAGCTGATCGCTCTTGGCCGAAATCCCGCGGGCCACGCCTGCGTGACTTCGAGCGTCGGGCGCGTACAGGCAGATGGACGCGTAGTCGGACGCCGTCAGCCCAAGCTTGCCCATCACGCCGGTTGCGGCTTCGATCATGTTGGGCGTGAAGCCCTCCTGGATGACGAAACGGTCTTCCCAGCTGTGCACGAAACGGTCGCCGTCTCCGCGCCACAGATCGACGATCTCGTCCGAAACCGCGTACGCATCCGACAGAGAAGCCACCGCATCGGTATCGCCGACGAGGAACGCAACCGCACCGTCGCCGCCGTTGCGCTCGAGCCCCGACCCCGGAGCCCCCATCCGACTGTCGCTTGCGATGACCAGTACGTTTCGCGCAGACCCCGCCGCCACTGCGTCGATCGCGCTGCGAATCGCTGCGGTTCCGGCTCTCAGCGACCCGCTGAAATCGGCCGTGCGAATGCCTCGCGGCAGGTCGAGAGCCTTTGCGATCAGCGCCGCGGCCTGTTTTTCGCGAAACGCATAGGTGGTCGAGGCGAACATCACCCCGTCCACCGCGCCGCGATCGAGCCCGCGCAGGCAATTGACGGCGGCGGTCACCGCCATCGTCACGCTGTCTTCGTCGTTCCACGCGACCGCCTTTTCGGGGCCGCCCTCTTTCAGTCGTCCACCGCCGATCACCGACAGCGGGAGCCGCGTGCGGGGCACGTAGGCGCCGTAGGATTGGATTCCTGCCACGCCCGTCACTTCGCCGGCGGCTTGACGCCGTCATAGAAGGGATACGGCGTCTTCATCAAGCCGACCGGCTCGAAGACCTTCGACAGGTTCGGCTTGAAATACTCGACCAGGTCTTCCACCGACCACCCGCCGGTCTTGATCATCTGCGTGCCGTACTTCGGCTGCTCGAGCATCACGACGCGCTCGCCGCCCGAACCGAAGATCTGACCGCTCACATAGTCGGCTTCGTCGCTGCACAGAAACGCAACGAAGGCGCCATTGCGAGTCGGGTCGATGAACGGAAGTTCCACGTCCTTGCCGTCCGGGCCCTTGTAGGTCGCAGACATCCGGGTACTCCCGCTCGGACTGATCGCATTGACCCGGATCCCGTATCGCGCCAACTCCAACGCCCAGGTGTAGGTCATCGACGCGATCGCGCCCTTGGAGCCCGCATAATTGGTTTGCCCGAAGTTCCCGAAGTGAGCCGCCGAGACGGTGTTGACGATCGATCCACCGCTGCCCTGCTCCTTCATCCGCAGCGCCGCTTCCTGGCTGCACATGAACGTGCCATTGACGTGCACCTTGAAAACGCCAGTGAACTCGTCATCGGTCATCTTCAAAAACGACCGGTCGCGCACGTTGCCCGCGTTGTTGACGAGAATATGAATCCCGCCAAATTCACTCACACACTGCCCGATCAGCGCCGCCGCACCTGGGCGCGAACTGATGTCGTCGTTGTTGCTGCTCGCCTTGCCACCCTTCGCCGCAATCTCATCGACGACCTTCTGCGCCTCATCCACATCGATGTCATTGACGACGACCGAAGCCCCATTCTCGGCGAGATGAAGGCAATGCCCCCGCCCAATCCCCCGTCCAGCCCCCGTAACGACCGCACCCTTCCCATCGAGAATTCCCATACCCGCTCCTCTTCACGACGCCCGCCGATCCCCACAACTCGCCCACTACCAAGCGACTTG
>JAJDAM010000284.1 GCA_029261905.1 Deltaproteobacteria bacterium | reverse complement strand
GGTGCTGCCGGGCGACAGCGTTGGCTTTCCGACACGGAGCTACCGCTACTCCATCGGCGACGCTATTCGAGGTCGCCTGTATCAGTACGATGCCGGCGGGGCATTAGACCTCGCGATAGGGCTGTCATCGGATGCAGCCGTGACCCGGGTCGACAACCTAGAGCGCGAGTTTTTCGGCCAGCAGGGTGCAATCGTCTCTGTCTCCCACTACGACGGTATGTCGCGGCAGCTGAGCGCGTGGATCGAGAACGATGACGGCGACGGATTCGTGGTGACCGCTGCGATGCTCTTCGATTCGCGCGGCCAGCCGCGGCGAAAGTTGTTCCCGTACCCTGCAGGCGCGAGCGGGGTGCCTTCGCTAACGGAAATAGGCATTGACACCTTCTATGATCCACTCGGCCGAACTGTGCGGACAGTCCTACCTGCGGACCACGATGGTGTGCGCCACGAGAATCGCACGCGAAACTTGCCGCTCGAGGAGCAAAGCTTCGACGGAGAGGACGAGACCGTGGGTGGCCCCCACGAGGGCACACCCCGAACGCGACGGCTCGACGGTCTGGGTCGCATGGTCGAGTTGGTCGAAGTGAACGAGATGGGTGCCTCTCCCGGATCGTACGTCACACAATACGCATACAACGTTCGGAACGATTTGACGTTGGTCCGCGATTCCCAGGGTAACGACAAGACGATGGTCTACGACGGCCTCAGCCAGAAGACCGACACTTACGATCCCGATACGGGTCACACCCACTTCGATTTCGACAGCGCTGGGAATCTCGTGCTGACGACCGACGCCAGACAGCAGCGTGTCGCCTACCGCTACGACGCCGCCAACCGACTGTTAGGCGAGGACTTCGGTGCCGACGGTCAGGTCGAGGTCGTTTATCACTACGACTTAGCGTCGCCCGAGTTCCCCGCTCTGGGTTTTCCGAAAGGACGGCTAGCCTGGATAGAGGATTCATCCGGCGCCAATTTTCGCGGCTACGACGCCCGTGGCAACATGGTCGATCACGTAAAGCGGGTGCGGCGACAGAGCGGCGTCGTCGACGACTTCACGAGCCGCACCGAGTTCGACTCGTTGGAGCGACCCTATGAAGTCGTCTATCCCGACGGCGATCGGTTGTTCCATTTCTACAATTCTCGCGGGCTGCTGGCGACCATTCCCGGTGTGATCGAATCTGTCTCGTACGAGCTGACCGGCCAGGCCGAGACGATCGTCTATGCCAACGGCGTTGCAAAGACCAACTCCTACGACCCTCGTCGCCGGCTGATTGGCACACGCGTAGTCGGGCCGGGCGGCGATATTATTCAGGATCTCGAATACGCGCTCGATGCGGCTGACAACATCATCAGCATCGTGGACGGCCGCTCAGGCTTTGACGCCGGGGATCCCCGTAGCCTCGACCAGACATTCGTGCTGGACGATTTGTACCGGATGGTCACAGCACAGGGCGACGGCTATGGGACGATCGACTACGAGCACGACCGAATCGGCAACCTCGTCGCGCGGAGAAGTTTCGATGTTGCGGATCCGCGATTGGATTTAGGCAGCTGGGTGCGCGGAGGAGGGCCGCGCGGAGCGTTCGACCGTGTCGGGCGCAACCCCGGCGACCCCGCGGGCCCCCATGCGCTCACGGCCACTGAGGCGGGGCGTACGCTCGCCTACGACAACTCTGGAAACGTGGTGGCAAACGGAGACGATGCCTACTACTGGGACGAGCTTCATCGTCTAGTGCGAGTGGAGAGCGCAAGCGGTGAAGACATCCGCTTTGTCTATGACCATATGGGCAAGCGCATTCTCAAATACGTCGAAGGCGATTTGGACAGCGAGGTCGTCTACCTCGGGAAACACGCGGAGATTCGCGGTGGGCGGATGTTTAAGTACGTGTTTGCCAACGGCGCCCGAGTGGCACAGATCGAAGGCGCGGGGTTCGATGTCGCAGGACCCGTCGCGACATCCCAGACCGTCGTACTGGAGGAGGGCTGGAATCTGGTACCACTGGGCCTTCAACCCGAAGATCCCAGTCCTGGCGCTGTCCTCGGCTCAATTGCGGGCGCCTACGACGCCGTCTACTTGCTGGAAGGAAATGCGTTCGTGACGTACCGGCCCGGCGGTTCAGCCAACACCCTTCAGGCGATGTTCGCGGGCCGCGCCTACTGGATCCACGCGCTCTCCAAGACAACGCTAGTGATCGCGGGCAACCAATCGCCTCCGGGAGAACGGGAACTCTCTCCCGATTGGAATTCGGTCGTATTTCCAGACGGGAGTTCTCGTAGCCTCGAGGACCTGGTGGCCTCCGATTCGAATCTGGTTGCGCTCTGGAGCTATATTGCTGGCTCAGACCGCTGGGAAGTGTTTCGAGCAGACGCGCCGCCGTGGGTTCAAGATCGCAGGACGATCCGCGGGGGCGAAGCGGTCTTGATCCAGGCTTCCGGGTCGACGTCCATCGCACCCGAAATGCCATCGCGGCAGTTTGTCTACTATCACGCGGACCAGGTGGGCTCGTCCAACGTGCTCACCGACAACCAGGGCAACGTGCTCGAGGAGATCTACTACTACCCCTTTGGACTCGAGCGACACCGATTCACGCCACAGAGCGCGGCGATCTCAGCGCCCTACACCTTCGCCGCCAAGGAACAGGACGAAACGACGGGCCTGTTCTACTTCGAGACGCGCTACTACGATCCGGTTTTGGCCCAATTCATGAGCGTGGACCAGCTCGCAACGATGGACCCGGTGTTCGACGGACAGAACGCGTCGATCTTCTTGAACCCCTACGCCTATGCGGGTAACAACCCGATCGTCCTGATCGATCCGGACGGCCAGTTCTTTCTCTCTGCGGTAGCCATCGGTGCTGCATTCAGTGTGGCGATCGCCTGCAATTCAGGCTGTAGCACTGGCCAGTTCGCCAATTCGCTGTGGCAGGGCGCCCTCAGTGGCGCGATCGGTGCTGGAGCGATTTCAGGGGTCTCGGCGGCAGTTGGAGCCGGAATCACCTCGTTTGGAGCCGTCGTTTCCTCGGCGGGGTACGGCGGAGCGATCGCGATCAGCGCGGCGGCCGGCGCGATCCAGTCATACGTATCAACCGGCGTCACGAGTTTATTGATGGGAGAAAAGTGGAGGCACGCCACTCTGAAGGAGCTTCTGACCAGCGCGGGAATTTCGGCCGCGGGGCAGGCGTACCAGCAGACCAAGATCAACAAGATCGGGGAGACCTTCACAGTCAAAGGCGGGACTTCGGCCGAGCAGGCGGGCACGTTCAGCGATCTCGAGAGAATTCTCGACACCCAAAAGGGAATGGAGCTTCGCCGTTTGCAAGAGCTCAAGGGAGGTACGATCAAGATCAAGCTCCACTACGGAACCGGGAAATCGATCAACACGGGGAACTACAACAAGGGCGTCGTCAGGATTAACCCGCGTGTGCAGAGGAGCTATTGGCTCTGGAAGGATGGCGCGGCACGCCTGACCAAGGTTTCCTCGGCGCGTGTTCTGGCCCATGAACTCGGACACGCCATCGCCGGTATCAAGGACGCGGGATACATGAATATGACGAACATCTGGCTCAATGAGAATCCGATCGCCATCGAGCTTGGAGAGGCGCCGAGGATATGGTACCAGAAGAGCCCTCCCCCCCCCGCTTGGGTGATTCGCAGCACACTGCTTAGCTGGTATTGACCGGCCCCTCGTCAATACCTCAAGGTTGATTGGGACTGGTTGATGGCAAGGAGGCCTTCTACTCCCTTGCACGGGCCTGAATCGTAGAGTCTCGCGTTAGGTAAAACTGGACCCGAAATTCTCTGATATCGTCGGAGCGGGACATTTTTTCCCGAACTGGCGGACTTCGATCAGTGAAAATCCTGATCTGCGACGATCATGCGGTGTTCCGACAGGGACTCGGGGTCGTCTTGTCTTCACTGGATGGAACCCTACTCGAAGCCGGATCCGCTGACGAAGCACTTCGTCTCGTTTCCGGGGATCCCCAAATCGAGCTGGTCCTTCTCGACCTCAGGATGCCGGGCGTCGACGGCTGGCAGACGCTGCGGCTGCTGCGATCCAATCACCCGACCATCCCGGTCGTGATCCTATCGGCGTCTGAAGACCCCAGCGACGTTCGGGAGGCCCTCGACGGTGGCGCCTCCGGATTTATTCCAAAATCCTCATCGCCCGAGTTGATCCGGAGTGCGCTCGGGGTGGTGTTCTCGGGCGGTGTCTACGTTCCGCCTGAGATTCTGGGTACCGGTTTCGAGTCGGGGAACGGCGGCGGTGCGTCGGTCCCCATCCAGAGTGCCGAAGCGGCCGCGCTCACGCCCCGGCAGCTCGAGGTCTTGCAACTCATGTCGAAGGGGCTCACCAACAAGGAAATCGGGGGAGTGCTCGAGATCGCGATGGGGACGGTGAAGGCACACATTCAGGCCGTACTCGAGGGCTTGGGTGTAAGCAATCGCACGGAGGCAGTGCTGGTCATGCGCGAACTCGGACTGGAAGACGCGGACGACTGACGCCTCAGGTTCGGAGCAGCTCGACCAGAACGGCCCGCAACTGGTGGGGCCGCACCGGTTTTACGAGATGGGGCAGGTTCTTGCTGGCAATTTCCTCGAGAACGCCCGCTGTGGTCTCGCCCGTCACCACTACGGCCGGTATCTCTGCCCCGGTATTCGCGCGGATGGCGCCGATCGCCTGGATCCCCGTTTGCCCATTGCCAAGACAATAGTCGGCCATGATTGCGTCGGGCGTGCGAGCGAGATTGAGCAGGCCGTCGAGCGCATCCTCGACCGACTTCCCGACGACGACATCGCAACCCCACAGCCGCAATGTGCCTCGCAACGCCTCGAGGATCGACAGATCGTCGTCGACGAGGACGACGAGTCGCCCCTCCAGACCTGACGCGGCTCTGCGCTCCACGGTGTCGCTTCCCGCTGGGCTCGGCCTCGACTCCGCCGCCGGCACCCGAAGCCGGAAAACGGACCCGCGGCCCGGCTCCGAATCGAGTTGGAGGTCGTGTCCCAGCAGCCGGGTCAGGCGCTCGACGAGAGCGAGCCCGAGCCCCAGGCCCTCACTCGGTTCCGCATCGAGCTGGACGAACTCTTGAAAAATTTCCTGCTGCCGCTCGATCGGGATGCCCGGGCCGGTGTCCGCGATCTCGATCTCGATTTCCGTCGTGCGATGTCTTGCTGTGATGACGACCTCGCCCTGTTGTGTGTGGCGAATCGCGTTCGAGATCAGGTTCTGAAGGATCCGCGACAGCAGCAGTGGGTCGCTGCGCACGATCGAGTGACTCCGAAGCCAGCGCAACGCAAGGCCCTTGTCTCGTGCTTGCGCCTCGAACTCGCCGACCAAACGCCCGATCAACTCGTCCAACGAGAAGGTGGTGACACTCGGTTCGACCGCTCCAGCTTCGAGTTTGGACATGTCGAGCAGGCCGTCGAGCATCTGGGACAGAGCACCGGTCGACTCGCGCATCTGATCGACCAGGCGCTGTGACTCGTCGTCGTCGACCCGCGCTGCAAGACCCTCGACAAAGAAACCCAACGCGTGCATCGGCTGGCGGAGATCGTGACTGGCAGCAGCCAAGAATCGCGACTTCGCGCGGTTGGCAACCTCGGCGTCAGTCTTTTGCTGGCCCAGTTCAATACCGCGACTGCGCTCGGCGGCCAGCGTATCCGCGTCCTCCAGGCGCCGCAGTTCACCCGAGGCGCGCACCGCGACGGTGCCCAACTGGGCGAGATCCGTTGCGGTGTACATATCCTCGGACCGCTGTGTCCCGAGAACAAAGAACGCAGCCACTCGCCTTCCCGATCTTACAGGAACGAGAACGGCAGCTTCGAGTTCGGTCAGTCGCGCTCGCTCGCTTTCTGGAAGTGTCAGGATCTCGCGCGTTCGATGTTGATCGAGAAGGGAAAGCGGAAGCGGATTCCTCTCCAGATACCCGACGAGTTCTCCGTTAGCGTCGAAGCCCGGTTGTGAAGCCGCGGCATTCCGATTCGAAAAACGACCCTGCGACCTGGTGAATAGGCTAGAAGCGCTGCCGAAGATCGAAGTCAGCCGCGCTTCCACGAGACCGAGGACCTCTCCCGGCGAATTGCACAAGCCGATGTCGCTCAGAAGTTGTTCGATGCCCTGGCTGCGCGCTATCCGCTGCGGGAAGATCGCCTGCTCGATCTGGGTTCGAAGTCTCCGATTCAACGGAACGATTACTGCAGCTAACGTGATCACGAGCAGGACCTGGCTGAGTTGTTGATCCATCCCCGTAATCGCGAACATCAGAGCGCCGCCACGTGGTACGACCACGACCGCGATTCCGGCCACCACTGCGACCGCAGCGGAATATGAAGCAGTAGTGGTAATCAGTCGGTCGATATCGAAGAGGTTATACCTGACGATTCCGATCAGCAGCCCGATCGGAAGTAAGGTGAAACTCAATGCGCCGTATTCGATCACTTGTGCGAAATGTATGGCTGGCAAAAGACCGAACACCGTGAGTCCGGCGCCGAAGAGCAGCGGAGCCAGGCCGGCGTAGGCCGAGTAGACGAACCATTTCACCCGCCGCCTTCCGATCGCGTTTGCACGGCGATAGTTCCAGGTGGCGATTCCCAGACAAACGATGATGTGCAGCAGGTCCACTGCTATCACGAGCTTAGGCACGAAAATCGGAGGTACAGGAAACCCGAGCAGGTAGTTGGCTCGGGCGAGGGGGTAGAGCAAGGCGATCCATGCCCAGTGAGGCGAGGCTCGTTGCGAGTCGGGGACCTCCTTCGGGAAGTACACAAACCAACGTATCATGAACCAAAGAGCGAAGGCTGCGCCTCCGTTGAAGAGAGCTAGGTACGCGTAGCTTTGAATTCGACTACCGCCCAAGAACGAAGTCTGCAAAATAGCCAGGCCCATGAAAGCGATGAAGAACCGCCGCGATTGCACCGAGCCTTGCGACCGCATCAGCACCATCAAGGCAGTGATGGCCGATGCGAACAATGCGGGGACTCTGAGCCACGGCCTTCGGTAGGAGAGCATCTGGAGCTGACCCTCGTGGAGGATTCCATCGCGCTCGTAGACGACCGATGTGCGAAGCTCAGTTCCCGCCTGTTCGAGGGCGATCGCGTCGAAACTCAAATACCCTTTGCCACTGAGATCGATCTCACCGATCCGGATCAGCACGTCGCCTGGGTGAAGTTCGTTCCAGCTGGCACCCCGCTCGAGCCTCAATCCTCCCACCACAGGATATCGGTCGCCACTCCAAGTTGGCGCAGCGAAGACCGGCGGCTGGGCCAGCCCTGTTCGACGCATTTCGCGCAGATGCAACGCCATGCACATCAGAAACAACGGCACCAACACGAGAATCAGGAGCCGAACATGTGTTGTGGTTCTCGCCATACCGCGAGTCTAGGGCGTACCGGTCGCTGTTCCCTAGGCCATTTGGCCTAGGCCTGTCTGGCGTCGAAGGGGGCAGCTATCGCATCCTTCCGAGAATCGAATGTAGTTCGTGTAGTGCTTTCTACAGACGATCTGCGTGGCGTCCTGAACTGCCTTGATTGGTGGAGCCGAGAAATTCCAAACTGGGGAGGCTTTCTCGCATATTAATCGCCCGACTGCTGGCCGCAATCCGCGAAACTCGTCCGACAAGCCCCTGTAAGATCGATCTCGGCGGCGCTACCTACACTCTTACCGCGCTGCTCGGCCGTGGTTCAACGGTCTTCTCCAGCGTCGTGTATCGAACGCTTGGTGGAAGCGAAGTTGTGAAGGTCTACCCGCTTGCACGGCAAGAGCGGCTTCAAACTTCGCTCGCGCGCTCGAGAACATCGCGGAACTCGGGCGGCAGGGGCATCGAGGCTCCGTCGGGGCCGACTGCGACTGCGACGATCTTTCCGGTCAGGCAGACCTCGCCGTTCGAACGACGGCGGGCTTCGAAGCCGTAGGTGACCGAGGTTCGCCCGACCGCAGTGACTCGCGCGCTGCACGCGAACTCGTCGGGGTAGGTGAGGGCGGCCGCGTAATCGGCTTCGACGTGAACCCGCGGCAATCCGAAGCTGCGCGACGATGGATCACCGCCGCCGTCGAACAGCTTGCGCATCAAGCCGTGTTCGGCGACCTCGAAGTATCGCAGCGCCGCGGTGTAGTGGATGCGTCCGCTCGCGTCAGTGTCGATCCAGTTGACCCGCAAGTCTTCTGTGTGAATCATTTGCTGCTCTTCGCCTGCTTGCGAATCACTTCCATTCCAGCCGGGTCGACGGGAATCTTGAACAGCTGCTGGTTGTGAGAGTGGCCGAGCTGTTGCAGCGACATCGCAGCCTGCAGTGACGGCCACAGCCCTTGTGCGTCCTGCATTTGATTGACGGACTGCTTCGCGAGTTTCAGTCCCATGCTGGGGCGGCTCGCGATGCGTTCTGCGAGATCGAGCGTGTACGCTTCGAGTTCGTCACGTGCCACGACGGTGTTCACCATCCCGAGCGCGCGGGCTTCCTCTGCCGACAGGGCTTCGCCTGTGAACAACATTTCCTTGGCCTTTCGGACGCCGACTTCCCAGGGATGGGCGAAGTACTCGACGCCGTTGACGCCGAACGCGACGACCGGGTCTGAAAACGTCGCGTCCTCGCTCGCGATGATCAGGTCGCACACCCACGCCAACATCAGGCCGCCGGCGATCGTCTTGCCGTGTACCTGGGCGATCGTCGGTTTCGGCAGGTTGCGCCAACGCCAACAGAAGCCGAGGTAGATCTCTTGTTCGACCGCCATGTGACCTTCGGCGCCGGGAAGCGATGAGCCACCCCAGGTTCCCACCGGATCGAAATCGGAGATCTTGGTGGCGTCGCGCAGGTCGTGGCCCGACGAGAAGTGGGGCCCATCCGCGCTCAGAATGATGACCTTGATGCTGTCGTCGTGCGCCGCGCGGTCGAAGGCGGCGTTGAGCGCGTACAGCATCGGCTTGTCCTGCGCGTTGCGCGCCTCGGGTCGCGCCAACACGATTCGAGCGACTCCTCCGGCCGGGGTCTCATAGCGGATTCCGTCCGGTGCGGTTTCGCTGGTGTCGTGATTCTCGCTGGGCTCGGCCAATGGTTTTCTCCCGCGCGCTGAGGTGTCGGTCCCTCGCGAGCATCTCGTGTAAGATCGAACTCCCCATATTGCGAGGAGCGCAGGATGAAATTCTACAACTCTCTCGGACCCAATCCCCGATTGGTTCGAATGTTCATGCTCGAAAAGGGAATAGACATTCCCACAACAGAGATCGACATCATGGCGGGCGAGAATCGTCAGGCCGCGTACACCGACATCAATCCCGCCGGCCAGATGCCGTCACTGACGCTCGACGACGGAACCAACATCGCCGAGACCATCGCAATCTGCGAGGCCCTCGAGGAAGCTCATCCGACTCCGGCGCTGATCGGTGCGACCCTGACGGCGCGCGCGGAGACGCGGATGTGGACTCGGCGTATCGAGTTCAAGATCAACAATCCGCTGACGGACGCATTCCGCTACGCGGAAGGCCTACCGATGTTCAAGGATCGAATGCGCACCATTCCGGAAGCCGCCGATAGTCTGAAGGCGATGGCGCGCGAAGGGCTCGAATGGCTCGACGCGCAGCTGGCCGGGCGCGACTTCGTCTGCGGCGATCGTTTTTCACTCGCCGACATCACGCTGTACGCATTTCTCGATTTTGCTCCCGGTGTCGGACAACCGATCGATCCGGCGCTGAAGAACGTTTCCGGACTGCTCGAGCGCATCGCGAGTCGACCGAGTGCAGAGGGCAGCATTCATCCCGCTGCGAAGGCCGGCGGGATGCGCGCCTGATCGATGTCCGGCCGAGATCGAGTTTGCCGATGACCCATCGGGTCATCCAGTGGGCAACGGGGAATGTGGGCCGCGCATCGCTACGTGCGGTGGCGGCTCACCCCGAGCTCGAGTTGGCAGGCGTGCTCGTGATGAATCCGAACAAAGCGGGTCGCGACGCAGGCGAGCTCTGCAAGCGCGAACCGATCGGAATCGTCGCGACAGCGGATGTCGACGAAATCGTTGCAATGGACGCGGACTGCGTACTCCACATGCCGCTGCCGTCGGTTCGCTACGGCGATGACCCCGACGCCGATGTGAGAAATATCTGCCGACTTCTGGAATCCGGCAAGAACGTCGTGACCACCGTCGGCTATGTCTATCCGAAGGCGTACGGGCCGGCACTCGTCGACCGATTCGAAAAGGCCTGCGCGGCCGGTGGCAGTTCACTGCACGGAACGGGAGTCAACCCCGGTTGGATGGGCGAACTGCTGCCGCTGACCATGTCGGCGATGTGCTCGAGGATCGATCAGATCTATGTGCTCGAGTCGACGGATTTCTCGTGGTATCCATCGAAAGAAATCATCATGAACATGATGGGCTTGGGGAAGGCGCCCGACGACTTCGAAGTCGACTCGAAGCGATACCGTGATTGGCTCTCGGGTCTGTTTTGCGAAAGCGTCGAGATGATCGCCGATGGCCTGGCGCTCGAACTCGACGAGATCCAGAAGACGGCGGAGTTCGAAATCACACCCGAGTCCTTCGACATCGCGGCCGGTACGATCGAAGCCGGGACCATCGCCGCCCAACGCTTCAGTTGGGCCGGAATGATCGGTGGCGAAAAGAGGATCCTGCTGGAGGCCGTCTATCGAGCTCGCCGTGGCCTGGTTCCGGATTGGCCGGATGTAGGCGGTACGGTTCGCATCGAAGGCCGGCCACGCATCTCCTTCAACTTGGACGAAGGCTGGATTTCAAACGGGCTGGCGGGCACGGCGCTCCACGCGGTACATGCAGTCCCGCACGTGTGTCGCGCCGAGCCTGGGATTCGGACGTTTCTGGATCTGCCATTGATCACGGGGAGGCATGCTGCTGCGGGGTCAGCGTCAGCCGAGAGCTAACGGTGAGCCGGATCGGCGACGTAGCGGATCGCGTTGGCGATGAGCCTTCTCAGGTCCGGATTCCGGTAGGCGTCTGGCCCGTCGCCGCAGGCGATGTACACGATCGGGCTATTTCGGTAGCGATGGGTCCATGCAATGAGATTGCTACCGCGCGGATGCGACCACCCTTGGCGCGAGAACATCTCGCCTCGGACGGCGAGGTCTGCCGAATAGAAGTTCGAGTCGACGAAGTCGTGATCGCTCCGCAGTAGCGGTGTCAGTCGCTGTTCGTCGATCGGGCACAAGTAGAGTTCGTCTTCGATTTCGAATCCTTGCTCCAGACCTTCGGTAACGGGATGGCCGTCGGCCACGCACCGAAGTCGGTGCTTCACCGCATGCCGGTAGCCGGAGGCCGGGTAGGGGTGGCCATTGATTTCGCCCGGTGCATACAGAAATCGGCCGCCGATGATGTCGGCGTACTCAGGCCAGGTGGGCCAACCGGCGATCGCGTGATGAAGAAACACGAAACCGTGACCGCGCTCCAGCAGTTTCATGAAGTTGTCGACGTAGGCCGCCGGTGGGTCGTGGAACTTAGGTCCATCGACCGAGAACTCGATGCCTGGCATGTCGTACATTACGTACGCGTCGTAGTGTTGAGCGTGTTCCGGTGTGAAGAATGTCTGAGCGGCGGGTTGTTCGACCGCGGACCAGCCGATGTCCGGAATGGTGTCGAAGATCTCGAAGAAGGGGTCGCGTTCGAATGGATGCCCCTTCGTTACGACGAGGATTTCGAGGTCCGATTCGTAGCGAATCATCGACATGGGTTACCTGTTCTTTCGAAAGTGTTCAGTCCTGGTGCCCCGGCGCTGGGGCTGCGGGACGTTGCGGCGGGAGGAACTGGCCGGTACCGGCACTGATTCCGCCATCGACGGGAATGATCGCTCCGGTGACGAACGATGCACCGGGTGACGCCAGGAACGCAATCACCGACGCCACTTCACCGGCCTCTCCCCAGCGCTGTAGTGGGATATGGCTGCGCAATGCTTCGTGTACGGTCGGCACCGACTCCTCGATGACCGCGGTCATTCCCGTGCGGATCGGCCCGGGACAGACCGCGTTGACGCGGATGGCATCCCGTGCGAGATCGATCGCGGCGGATCGCACGTAGTTGATGACGGCTCCCTTTGCAGCATTGTATGCCCACATGTTCGGGTCGCCGCCCAGTCCCGAGACGGAAGCGGTGGCGATCACCGCCCCGCCGCCCGCTTCACGCAGTGCTGGAATGGCTGCGCGGGTTCCGAGCACCGTTCCCCGAAGATTGACTTCGACCACGCGATCGAAATCCGCCATGGGCTGCGATTCGACGGCGCCGGCGGATGGAAGCCCTGCGTTGAGCGCGACCGCATCCAGCCGTCCGAATGCTTTGATCGCCAATTCCACCATGGCCGTGTTCGTGGACTCTTCAGTGATGTCACCGACGAGCGATGCGATCCGTTCGACGCCGTCGGTCCAGGCCAACTTCTCGGCGTCGAGGTCGACGGCCACCGCCGAAGCGCCTGCTGCCGCCAACTGCTCACACAGCGCGCGACCGATTCCGGAGGCCGCGCCTGTGACGATGACGACCTGTCCGGTGTTTCCGCTCTGGTTCATCGGGCGCGCTCCTTCGTGGGGTTCGGCGAGGCATCATGCAACGCCCAGATGTTCTCCCGCAACCGCAGATTCTCGCGCCGAAGCGATCGCACCCGGCTTGTCGGGTGCCCCTGAAGCGAGCGAAATCAGCGACTTGGGATGAAGCGTACATTTCGACAAGTTGCGAGAGGAAGTCCAGCTGTCAGCGAATCGTAGAGACATCTGGATGGAAAATGCATATATATTTGTGGAAACAATGCTTCATGTGCTCGCAGATCCCCGCCGGCTCGAAATCGTCCAGATTCTGCTGGAAGCAGGGCAGCCGGTCGCGCCTAAAGGCCGCAACGATCGGCTCACAGAGAGGATGCAATGAACGATGAAACCGTTGGCGCTGTTCACTGGAGCTTCTGGGCAATCGGCGTCGTTGCGCTGATCTGGAATGCCATGGGCTGCATGAATTTCGTCATGCAGATGGATGCGGACTCGCTCGCCGGGTATTCAAGCGCCGCGCGCGCGTTGGTCGAAGGCCGACCCGCGTGGTCCACGGGAGCATTCGCGGTCGCTGTTTTCGGTGGAGCACTTGGCAGCGTTCTGCTTCTTCTCAGGAAATCGATCGGCTATTACTTGTTCGTTGCGTCGCTGATCGGTGTGATCGTGACGACGACTCAATCCCATGTCATGGCCGATTCCACGACCGCCCTTCCAATGGAGATCTGGATGGGATCTCTACTGTCACTGGTGGTGGCCGTGTCATTGATCGGGTACTCGAAGCTGACCGAGAGAAGGGGCTGGACCCGCTAGCTTCCGCTTGGGCTATCTGCTCACAGCCGCCTGTGCCAGACTCGACCGATTCCGTCGCCGGACTCAAAAGGAGAACGATTCATGCTCGTCATCGCCGGAACCATCACCATCGATCCCACCAAACTCGCCGAGGCCAAAGAAGCGGCCACCATCATGATGGAAGAGACCCACAAAGAACCCGGAAACTCCCAGTACGTGTTCTCGGGGAGCTTTTCCAACGACGGCATCGTGCACATCTTCGAAGAGTGGGAATCGCAAGAAGCGCTCGACTTCCATTTCAAAACGCCCCACATGGCGGATTTTCAGAAGAAGATGGGCGCGTTCGGGATCAAAGACATGTCGGTACAGAAGTACGAAGTGTCTTCGAAGGGCCCCCTTTCCTGAATGAACAGCCTGAATGAACAGCCTGAACGAACAGCCCGAACGAACAGCCCGAACGAACAGACCGAGTGACCGGCCCTGAGTGAATCGTCGCGTTAGCGGACGACTCTCGCCAAGAATTCGATCGCCGCAGCGTTGAATGCAGCGGCGGCTTCGATGTTGACCGCGTGGCCGGCGGAGAGCACGACCGATTCCAGCTGCGGCATCGTCTTCGCGGCGAATGCCGCGGATTGGGCGAACCGTTTTTCGCGTCCGCCACGGATCATCAGAGAGGGGACGCGATTGTCTGCGACTCGATCCCGTACCGAAGACTGCAACACCGTGTGGAGCGCGGTCTTCGCGATCCCATCGGGCGAATACAATGCGCTATCGGCGATCAGCGCGTCACGAACTGCAGGCGGAAGGTTCAACGACCGTTTCGGGTGGACGGGCAAACGCTCGATGGCGTCGCGTCCCTGCTCGGCGATGGAGAGCGACAGCGCCTCCATCGCAGGCCGCGTCGTACGCGTCCAATCGGCCGGTGCCAGCGCCGAGTTCGAGTTCGTGAAGATCTGAGCGACGGTGCGGCCCGGGTGATCGAGCGCGTAGCGCATCGTGAGCGCGGCACCGAGCGACTGTCCACAGACCAACCAGTTCTCCGCGGCGAGAAAGGTACGCAGTCGCTCGAACGCAGCGACGTAGTGGGCCGGAGAAAAGCAATCGGCACGCTCGGGCGAGGGTGATCGGCCGTGACCGAAGAGTTCGACGACTACCGGTTGTGAGACCTCGCCAAGCGCGTCGAGATTCAAGTCCCACTGCGCTCGACTCGACAACAAGCCATGCACGAGCAGCAGGTACGGACCACGCCCCGGGTGAACTTCGAACGCCAGATCGGGCAGTTCAGGTTCGGGATTCATCTTCCGACGGTCGACTCGGTACGCGGTACGACGGAGTGGGCGAGCCGCAACATTTTACACCTCGAAGCGATACGCGTCCCCGTCGCGGACGATGTGGCCTCCGGTAGGGGCGTTGAAATGCGTTCCGAGGACCAGCACGGGTTGGTTCGTGTTTGCTTCGAGGAAATCGATTCGCGTTCGGTGGGCCCGTGGACCGTCCACATCGGCGATGTCTTCCCAGTCGGGATGCGCCATCTGCAGCGGGTGGTGGAACAGGTCACCGGTGATGATCGCGCGCTCGCCGCGCGAATGGATTTCGACGCTGACATGACCCGGGGTATGGCCGGGCGTGGGAATCAAGCGGACATCCTCGGTCACGACATGATTCGAATCGACGAGGTCGACCAGGCCGGCCTCGAAGACCGGCAGAATCGAGTCGTTCTTCGATTCGGGTGCGTAGGGGTCGTCTTCATCTTTCCAGAACCCCCACTCTGCCTCACCAACGAGATAGCGGGCATTTGGAAAGGTTGGAACCCACTTTCCGTCTTCGACGATCGTGTTCCAACCGACGTGATCGAAGTGCAGGTGAGTACACAGCACGCGGTCGACCGATTCCGTCGGGAAGCCGGCGGATTCCAGATCCGCCAGAAAGGATGTCTGCAGATCGTTCCAGGCGGGAATCGGCGCGTTCTTGCCGGCGCCAAGGCAGGTATCGACGACGATCCGCGCGTCGCCCGAGCGAATCGCGAACGCGTGAATGCTCAGCAGGATGTTGCCATCGCCGTCGAGGAAATGAGGGCGCAGCCAGCTGTGCAGGTCGACCAGGTTCTCCGGTGTGGCTTTCGGAATCAGCATCGTTCCGGACACCGGGCTTACGACTTCGACCACTTTTGTGATCTCGACGTCCCCAATCTTCCAGACTTCCATGCCATCCCCTTTTCGGCGCGCGGCCCGAGGGCCAGGCCCGGTCCTAGTACCGGGTCAACCCGGGGCGATCACCGAAACCGAGATAGGCGATTCGGCGGAACCCCAGATCCATGTCGTCCGCCAATGTGCGAACGGTCAGATCATCGACGATCTCGAATTCTTCGAGCGATTCGAGGTTCTGCCGCAATCCGTCCGAGATGGGTTCGCGCATGCCCACCTCGATTGCATACGGGGCGGATTCGTCGCGGTAGGGTTGGAGTTCACCGCCGCGCGCGCGCTCTACCGCTCGCTTCGCTCCGGCGCGAATCAACTCACGCGCTCGAACGGGAGGTATGACGTTGCCCGCGACGTTCGACAGTGCGGTCTTGACGATGACGGATTCGGCCCACGGTGCCCGCTTGCTCAGCTGCTCGTTCGCGACCTGGTCGCCACTCAACATGCCGACCGGCACGCCGAGTTCACCCGCCCGAATCGTGAAGATCTCGGGCTCGCCGCAATCCTCATCGTTTACACGCACCGAGCGAAATTTCTGATACGAGATCGTGTGCGCCATGATCCCCGGTCGCGACCCTGCTCTCGCGTGATGGCCGATCAGCAGTACGACGCCGGTGTCGGCGTCGAGTGCGGCCATCGTCGTCGCGCCCGGCCGGCCCGCTCCGCGAACGACGCGACAACGGGGGTCGACTTCGTCGATCAACAGGTCGCACAGATCCTCGACGCCGTGGTTTTCTTCGACGACGACGTCGGTGGCACCGCCATCGAATGCGCCCTCGATGGCCGCGTTGGCGTCGAGAGTCATCAGGCGTCGGTTGCGTGCGAAATCGATGCCCTGCGTGACGACATCCGCCCAGCGGACGAGGCCAGAGATCCCCTCCATGTCGACACTGATGAAGACCTTCATGGCCAGCAACATTAGCCCGCATCTCAGCGTGCGCCTCGTCTCGCGCCGCACAGAGGGATCGTCTTCGGTACTCTCCGATCGACTGCGCAGCAGAACCTCCGTTGGGACGCCATGATCAGCCTTTCACCCGCCTCCGCGTACATGACCACCGAAATCGACTCCCTGCGAGACGAGCGGATTCGCTAGCGATCGTGCGGTTCACGTTTCGGGATCTGGTCTGGGCCGTTCTGCTTGGCGCGGTGATCGCGGCCAGCCCCCAGTCATCCTCCAAGACGAGCGTGTCACTGCTGTGTGGCGCTCTCGCGATCCCGGCCACATTGGTTTACCGCCGCCGGTACCCCCGGCCAGCAGGTCAGCCGCCGCTTTGGTCGCGTCCTCCGATGCTCCTGTGGGCGGTGGTCGCCGCATATCTGTTCCTGTTCAGTTCGGTGGTCTTCTGGCTGGCCGAGCAGTACGTACACGGCATCTGGTGGAATGGGCACAGCCTGTTCGTGCCGCTGCTGATGGTCGCGTTGGCGGACCGGATCTTGCGAAAAGATGAAAAGGACAAAAAGGACAGAAAGGCCAGAGCGGGCAGTCCGAGTCCCGCGGGAGATGCCATCAGCCCAACCGCCGACACCTCTGCATGGGGGCTGCTCTTGATTGCCACTGGGCTCGCAATGGTCGTGGTCGATTGCGCGATTCGGAGCCAGTATCTCTCTCTGTTCGGTCTGCTGCTGTGCCTCCCGGGTTTTTCGCTGTTGCTACTGGGCGTCCGCAAGACGCGTTTGTTGTGGCTGCCACTCGTTCTCAGTTTGTTCTTGATTCCGATCTCCACGCGATTGGCAGAAGACATCTATCTACCGCAATTGATTTCGCAGGGCATCGTGTGGATCGCGGATCTGGTGGGGATGTCAGTCATCCGAGTGGAGACGACGGTTTCGATCGCAAGCGGCGGTTTCAATGTCAGCGAGGACTGCAGCGGTTTTGGTGGCATCTACGCCAGCCTCTGCGTTGCGTTGGTACTCGGCACCTATACCCACTCCCGTGGCAGGATCGCGCTGTTGGCGATCGCACCCTGGTTGCTGGCCGTCGCGATCAACATCCCACGTGGTTTCGTGCTGCTGCTCGGTGTGAAGTACTTCGGCATGGGATTCTTGACGACTTTCTGGCACACCGCGAGCGGCATCGTCGCGTTCTGGATTGCGTTGGGTGCGTTGCTCTTGCTGGCGGACTGGCGAACGCTGCGCGAGGAACTGGGATGATCCGGTTGTCCGACCGTCACCTGCTCGTGGTGCTGCTGATGCTGCTCGTCGCGGCGGTTCCAGTAGCGGCCCACTACGTCGTCGGGATCAGGAATGAGGACTGCGCAGATCCAGCTGCGCTGAAGCGACTGACGATCAATGGCGCAACCGAAGTGGCGGAATGGAAGGGCCACTACAGCTACGCAGTGACCCAATTCACCCGAGGTGACGTTCGGGGAGCCCGGTTCGTATGGGTTCGGTCATGGGTTCCACAGCCGTTCTACGGAGAGCGCCCTTTCTACACTCCGGGCCGACACACCAGTGGCCCGTCACAGCTGGAAATCGTCCAAGTCGACGGAGTCGATGTCCCGATCCGGGTCTGGGAGCAGCGTGTATTGAGCAATGTGGAGATCACGGCGATCTTGAGGATCTACCGGGGTCGACCGGTGGCAGATGTATTCGAGCCGAGTTTGGTCAGCGCGATGGACACACTGTTCAACGGGCCGAGCCCGGTGGATTTCGTCGGGATCACCGGCGCCGGGCACGCGTCGAACGCGGTCGAGATTCGGCGGAATCTGACGAAGTGGCTCGTTGGTGCCTGGACTCACCACCTGCAGTCCTGTCAGTCGCCTTGATGCCCCGCGGGGACACAGAAAGGCCGTCACCTCTTCTCGCCCGTTGTAGACTTACAAATTCCATACCGGCCCCCCGAAGTAGGGTGCCTTCTGGAAGCGCTCGTCCCCCACCCAGCATGGGGGGGCCCCGAGCGCTCGGCACCTGCAGCCTGGCTGTTTAGGACATCACCAGGGAGTCACATGCTCTATCGCGTCGGCCGCAAAGTGCTGTCCCGAAACCCCCATCTGATGGTCGGGGTTTTTGGCGGCGTTGCGAAGTTGGTGCCGCAGGGCATCCGCTACGGACGCGAGTTTCGCAAGACGCGCCGGTTCTTGCAGAAGAGCCAGTGGTGGACCGCGGAACAGCACGCGGCCTACCAACTCGCCAAACTGAAAGAGACGATCGAATACGCGTACTACAACATTCCATTCTATCGCGAATCGTTCGATGCTCATGGCGTCTCGCCAGACGACCTCAAAGAACTCGAAGACATTCGCCGATTCCCGACGATGGACAAGGAAACGCTGCTCGAGAACTACGATCGAATCCACGCGCTCGAAGGCGACAACCTGATGGAGTTCTGTACCGGGGGTACGACCGGTTCGGGGGTCTGGTTGAACTTCGAAGAGAGTTTTCGACAGCGCGAGCAGGCGTTCATCTGGCACAACTGGAACCGCGTCGGGTACAAGCACGGCATGCTCGCTGCCATTCTGCAGCATCGCGAGTGTCCCCCCGACATCAACGACGGCATCTGGTACATGGACCGCGTTTCGAACGCGATGATCCTGTCGGCCCAGCGCCTGACACACGAGTCCGTCGAGCAATACCTCAAAGTGGTCGAGTCGAACGGTCCGAAGGTTCTGATCGCCTATCCCTCGCTCGCCCATCTGTTTGCGACCTACGCGAAGGAGATCGGCTGGAAGAAGAAGGTCTTCGACCTGGTGCTGTGTGGATCCGAGACGCTCTACGACTTTCAGCGCCGCCACCTCGAGGAGGTCTTCCAGGCGCCGGTTCGGATCCACTACGGACACATCGAGTCGTGTGCGTTGTTCGGCTACTGCAAGGAATCGAATATCTATCACGTTCAGACCGAGTACGGGTTCGCGGAGGTGCTTCGCGAGAACGGCGTTCCGGCCGAGCCTGGAGAGTCGGGTCAGATCTTCGGGACCAGCTTCGACAACCGCTCGGTTCCATTGATTCGATTCGGCACTCGCGATGTCGCGAAGGTCGGCCACGGCACATGTGTGTGCGGTCGGAACTATCCGCTGATCGAGAAGATCGAGGGTCGCGAAGGCGACTTCATTCAGACGCGCTCGGGAAAGGTCCACTCCCCGATCGTGATCGAGTTCCTGATCGACGGGCGTGTTGGGTTTTCCGATCTACAGATCGTGCAGAACGATCTCGATGAGGTCGTCGTCAGGGTGGTCCGCGCCGCGAACTTCACGCAAGAAGAACTCGACCTGTTCTGCAATGGACTCGCCGAGCGGCTCGAACACGAACTCGTCGTGTCGACGGAGTTCGTCGACGAGATCCCGCGAACCTCGCGGCAGAAGAAGAGCCTGGTTCTGTCGAACCTGTCGCGCTAGCCGTCAGCCACCCTTGATCCAAGGATCGCTTGACACCCGCCAGCGAGTGCTTACCTGATCACATCGCGGCCGTGCCGCCGAGGGTATCGATGCTGAAGAGAATGGGTCTGTTCCTCGCCGTCAACGTCGCTGTGCTCCTCGTGTTGAGCATCGCTTTCTCGTTACTCGGAATCGAGAGTCTGCTCGACGAGCAGGGCATCGGCCTGAACATGCAAGCGGTACTCGTCTACGCGCTCGTGATCGGCATGGGAGGCAGCTTCATCTCGCTGGCGATCTCGAAGTGGACCGCGAAACGCATGACGGGCGCACGAGTCATCGAGAATCCATCGAATGACGCCGAGCGCTGGCTCGTGGAAACCGTCCGGCAGCAAGCATCGGCTGCGGGGATCGGCATGCCGGAGGTTGCCGTCTACGAGGCTCCGGACCCGAACGCGTTCGCAACGGGGGCGCGTCGGAACAGCGCGCTGGTCGCGGTGAGCACGGGGCTGCTCCAGAGTATGGATCGCGACGCCGTCGAGGCCGTGCTGGCGCACGAAGTCAGCCACGTAGCCAACGGCGACATGATCACGTTGGCGTTGATTCAGGGCATCGTAAATACCTTCGTGATCGTGCTGTCCCGGGTCGTCGGTCACGTCGTCGACCGCGTGGTGTTCAAGACGGAGCGAGGTCACGGGCCCGCTTTCTGGGTCGTCAGCATCGTCGCCCAGCTGGTGCTCGGGATCTTCGCAAGCGTCATCGTATTTTGGTTCTCGCGGCAGCGCGAGTTTCGTGCCGACTCCGGAGCGGCGCGTCTGGCCGGAAGAAACAAGATGATCGCCGCGCTCGAGACCCTTCGGGCATCGGCCGCGCAGCCTCACCTGCCCGATCAGATGGCGGCTCTCGGAATCTCGGGAGGATCCCGCGGCGGCATCTCCAGGCTCTTCATGACCCATCCATCGATCGAGGAGCGGATCGAAGCGCTCGAGCGCATGCAATAGAGCAACGCCAGCAGGGTTGCCAGGCTCGTACCAGGGTCACTCCCGCACTCCCGGCACCGGAAAGCTACAAGGGTTGGTGGAGATGTCTCGATGACGATCGTCTTGGCACTGGTGGGCCTCGTACTGCTCTACTTCGGCGGCGAGTGGCTGATTCGCGGCGCGTCGGCGTTGGCTTCGCGCCTGGGCGTCTCGGCGCTCGCCATCGGGCTTACAGTGGTCGCATTCGGCACGAGTGCGCCGGAGATGGTCGTATCCGTCGACGCCGCACTCGCCGGAGCCAACGATGTGTCCCTGGGCAACGTCGTCGGCTCCAACATCTCCAAC
>JAJDAM010000283.1 GCA_029261905.1 Deltaproteobacteria bacterium | reverse complement strand
GGGTCGCGGGAGTGCTTTCCGAGCCGACACGGACTCGAATACCGCGGCAGGCGGACTCGCACTGACGGGCTAACCTCGCTGTCTGCACATTCGATCAACGATGATAGAATTGCCGGTCTGGCATTCATCTCCCCTGCGTTACCGCGCAAGAATGCTGATTTGCGGTACCCCACGCGCAAGAGTCAAGCTCGGCGGTCGCGTGGATTGCGTCTCGCCGAGCGCTGGGGATTGGATCGACAGCATGAGTTTCGCGCCTCACGACGACGATCTGACCGCCGAGTTCACGTGTCCGGAGTGCGGCGACACGGGCGACCGGCAGCGTTTCGCCTCTCGTGACTACAGCTGTCCGGGATGCAATCTGACCGTCGCGCACGTGGACGTGGCGCCGACCGGGTTGGTGCGCGAAGTCTTCGGTTGGTTGCTCAGCCCTGGGACGCTGTTGGCCGACCGCTACCTGGTCAACAGCCTCCTGGGTAGGGGTGGCTTCGCTGCCACCTACGGTGTCGCGGATACGCGGCTCGCGAATCGCCGTTGTGCGTTGAAAGAAGTGCCGGCCGTCCTGTTCGACAGCGGCGAGATGGAGATCCTCAGTCGGCTCGACCATCCCGGCATTCCGAACATTCGCGACAAGTTCGAGCTGGGATCGATGGTGTATATGGTCCTCGAGTTCGGTGGGCAGCGTTCGCTCGGTATGGAGCGGATCAAACGGGGTGGGACGATCCCGGCGGATACGCTTCTACCCTGGATCAGCCAGCTCTGCGGGGTACTCGACTACCTCCATGCCCAGAATCCACCGATCGTCCATCGCGATCTGAAGCCGGGCAATGTGCTGTTGACCGACGACGGCCGGATCAACTTGATCGACTTCGGGATCGCCAAGGAGTCGGACAACTCGACGCAGACGCGCACGATTGCGAGGTCCGCGACGCACGGATTCTCACCGCCCGAACAGGTACTGGGAACCGGTACCGACCAGCGCTCCGATGTCTACTCGCTCGGGGCGACGCTCTTCCAGTTGTTGACCGGCCACAAGCCGCCGCCCGCACACGAGCGAGTCGCGGGCGCGGAACTCGTGAAGCCCAGCTCACTGGTCGAGGGGATTTCGACCGCACTCGACGAGTTGATCTTGCGCTCGATGGAGCTCAACATCCACTCGCGCATTCAATCGATTCGCGAGTTCGCGTCGCGGCTCGATGCCATTGCGGCCGGAAGTCCGATTCCGCTGAAGGCTGCCAGGTCGACTGTCGTGAGCGACGATGCGCCCACGTTCGGAGCCGAGCGTGGGATGCCGGCGAGTCTGTCGGACGGCGAGACGCTCGAATTGGGACGCGGCCGGTTCTCGACGAGCCGCCGGACTTCGGACTCGCGCGCACGTCGATTCGGCCCGGCGCTGGCAGCCGTGTTGTTGATCGGCCTGGCGGGCGTTGGCGGCGCTGTGTGGTGGATGCAGCGTGAGCCCGTGGACGCAACGGATCAGGCGGCGGGGGCACAGGCCGAGAACGCCAAGACCACCGCGGCCATTGGATCATCGGAAGCGGTCGCCCCGACCCCGGCAACGATCGCTGCGAGCGACGCTTTGGTTGGGAGCCAAGTCGAGTCCGATGCGGAGCCGGTCGCGACGCCGATCGCCGCGTCTGAACCTGCAAAGGCCTCGAGTCCCGGCGGGACCTCGGTCGAGATTCAGCCTGCATCGGCGGCGGCGACCCCTCCGCCCAGCGCGGCGATCCCGTCACCTCCTGCGAGCGTCGAAGTCCCGAGTCACCAGGCGGACCATTCGGCCCCACCTCGCGTGGTGGTGCCCGCTGCGGGCTTGGCGGCGAAGGCTCCAATCCGGTCGCAGGTCGCGCCTCGCGAAATCGAACCACGGGTTCGGCGCGAGCCGGTCGAAACAGAGCGGGTGGCCGAGCGTGAACCCTCTCCTCCGAGATCGGGTGAGAGCGGCGAGGGGGAGCAACCCAAGGCATCCGGTACCAAACCGGATTGGGGAGCCGGATTCAAGAAGGGGACGGTACGGCGCGTCGATTGATGAGTGGCGCGCAAACCGCGACACTCTCTGCGAACGGGAATCTGCGAACGGGAATCTGCAAACGAGAATCGGTAGAACGGAAATCGACGGTATGGAAACGAATCGCCAGAAACGAAGGGGAGGGCAAATGACCAGGATCGCTCGTCTGACTTGCTGTGTAGTGCTGGGTAGTGCACTGGTTTCGGGTTGCTCGACCACTCAAGGAATCGGAGCCCTCGGCGGCGCCGCGACCGGCGCGCTGATCGGCGGACTCGCTAGCGGGGATGCAACCGGCGCGTTGATCGGTGCGGCCGCGGGCGCAGCGGCTGGCTGGGGTGCGGCCGCCCTGTACGAGTATCACGTCAACCAGAGCCGCACCGTCTACGAAGACGCCGAAATCTACGGGTATACCCCGGGTGTCGGCCCGGTCGTGAAGATCCGCGACGCGAGTTGCTCGCCACGGACCGCGAGAGCCGGCGAGTCGGTCCGGATCCGAAGCGACTATTCGGTGAACTCGGCGACGGGGGAACCGGTGATGATCTCCGAGCAATGGCATCTCGAGAAGGACGGCGAGGTTCTTCACGAATTTCCGGTCAACCGAGAAGCTCGCGGCGCGGGCGGGTGGCTGGCCGAGAACTCGTTCCAACTGCCCACGGATGCGCCGCCCGGTACCTACATCTTCGTCAACCGAATTCAGGCCGACGACGGCAGCGAAGATCGCCGGGATGCGGTTTTCATCTTGACGCCCAGCTAGTGTCGCGTCCTGAAAATTGGTGAACCCGCGGTGGCGCCCGGGCCCGATGGCGGTCGCATTGGCCGCGCTGTGGATTGGTTGCGCGCAGTCCAATTCGGTGGCAGGTGACTGCTCGGACGAAGTCCGCCGTGCGAAGAGCGTCGCGCGGAAAATCAACGAAGAGTGGCCGCTGCGCAGCGCCGATTACGTGACGGAACTGGTCGAAGAGGTCGTCTGGCGACTGGCTGCCGTCGAGCAAAAACGGCGCTGGGAGGTCGTCGTCTTTCGCAGCCGCACCCCCGAGGCGTACTCGATCGGGGACGGTCGAATCTATGTCAGCGATGGCAGTGTCCGTGCCTGTGAGACCGAATCGGAACTCGCATCGATTCTCGCCCACGAGATGTCCCATCAGCTGCTCGGCCACTTCTGCGAAGAGGGCACGGGAAGCCGTGGACGGGAGCGCTCGGTCGGGTCGGTGTCGCTCCGATTCGATGGTGCGAGGGAACTCGCTGCGGATCGCTTCGCACTCGACCTGATTGCGCGCGGCGGATACGACCCGCGTGCGGCTTTGAGCATCATCCGCCGCGTCCAGCGCGGAACCTCGCGTGGGCATCTCGGCGAATCGGCTCGGGCGACCCGTCTGGAGGGTTTGCTGTCTCGGTATGCGCCCCGCGTCGGGTTCGAAACAAAACAGTTCGCCGAGACCCGGCAGCGATTGCAGGCCGAACGCGGCTTGGGCGACTAGCCCGATCGTTTCACGGCAGGTATCCGAGCGCTTCGAGCCGAGTCTGCGTCTCGGATGAAACCGGAGGCGCGGTCGGTTGCGTAGCGGGTTTCAGCTCCGCCAGCCGAGCGTCGAGCGAGGACTTCATCCGCTGTACGCGCTCTGCGTGGGGCGATGCGAGGTTTTGCATTTCGTAGGGGTCCGAGGCGAGGTCGAATAGTTCGTCGGTGCCCATCGTGCGGTGGATGAACTTCCAATCCCCCTGGATCCAGCCGTACGTATCTCCCGGCTCGTAGCGGTTGTCGGGGTGAAGTTCGCCGCGTAGCGCGCGCGCATCGGCATCCGGATTCGGATCGAAGCGGCGCCTCTGAATCAAGGCTCCCGGTGAATCGACGGCGTCGTTCGGCGCGCCCTGGAGCAGCGCAACGAGCGAGCGCCCAGAATGTGCATCGGTGGCCTCGGGTCGATTGTCCTCGGGAGTCGGTGAACTCGGGTCCGCTGCGAGATCGAGCAGGGTCGGAAGGAGATCGACGTGTTGAACGATCGGTTTGATCCTGCGCCCTGCGAATCGGCGATCCGTCGAATAAAAGATCAGCGGCACACGGACCTGTTCGTTGTAGATGTGTTTACCGTGGAACAGCCAACCGTGATTTCCGAGCCCCTCGCCGTGGTCCGAGGTGATGATCCACAGCGTGGTCTGATCGTCTGCCCATTTCGCAAAGTCAGTAGCGAAGCGACTCAGTTCGGCATCTGCAAAGTGGATCTCCGCGTCGTAGGCATCGATCGTGGTACGCATCTGATCGACCTGGTCCGAGTAGAAGTCGATGGGGATCTGGTGCGTCTGGTTCCAATAGCTGGCTTCGAATCCGACCGCGAGTGAGCGCCCCGCCACCTGACGGCGGTGTTCTTCGGGTGGATTCCAGGGGTGATGCACGTCGAACAGATGAAGCATCAGGAACAGCGGCCGATCGTTTGGCTGGGTCCGCAGCCAGGTACTCGCCGCTTGCAGGGTCTCATCAGCCGCTCGATACAGGCCACCGGCGGAAACGGGCGGTTCATCGAAATGGTCGAAGCCCTGGTCGAGATTGCCCGCGCGAAAGTGCGCCCGCGTGCCGGAGAAGCCGGCTGTATCGAATCCCCGCTTGGACACGAGCTCCGCGAGGGTCGTCGAGTCGTCATCCAATCGCCGACCGTTTCGGAATACCCCGTGCTGGATCGGGTGCAGGCCCGTGAACATCGTCGCGTGCGAGGGGCCGGTCGTCGGCATCGATGCAAAGGCGCGCTCGAATACCGCGCCATCTTCGGCCATCCGGTCGATGAATGGCGAGATCGAACGCGGGTAGCCGTAGGTTCCCAGGTGATCTGCGCGCAGCGTGTCGATGCTGACGAACACGATCCGGTCGAATCGGTCATCCGGCTCAGAACAGCCGCACAGGGCGGCCGCGCATACCAGGACCAGCGCGCCGATTGCAGTGCGGTCCAATCCGGAATGGATCAGCGCCGGCCTGGCGATTCGTGGCGTGGTCGTGGTGATGGGGATCGTCGACGACATCGACTCGATGATAGCTGCGCGGGTTCCAGAGGCTGTGGCTATAGTCCCGAATCCGTGTGTGATGAGGACGGAAGGAGACCCCGATGGAGTTCAATCTCGCCGATCTGTTCGAAAATGCGGTCGATGCGTTCGGCGATCGCGAGTGCATCGTCGCCGAAGGGAAACGGCGCACCTACGCAGAGATGGACGCACGCGCCAACCAGCTCGCCCACCATCTCACAAAGAACGGCATCGGGCCGGGCGCGCACGTCGGGATCTATGCCTACAACTCGGTCGAATGGGTCGAGGCGTTGTGGGCGGTATTCAAGATTCGAGCGATCTGGATCAACATCAATTTTCGCTACGTCGAAGACGAGCTGCGCTACCTGTTCGACAACGCTGAGCTCGATGCGCTTATCTATCAACGCCAGTTCGCGCCCCACGTGGCGACGTTGCGTGGCGGGCTTCCGAAGCTGCGCCATACGATCGCGATCGAGGATGGCAGTGGGGCCGACCGGATCGATTCGGTCGACTACGAGACCGCTCTTGGTGGCGAGTCGACCGAGCGTGACTTCGGACCGCGGTCGGCCGACGACCTCTACATGCTCTATACGGGCGGCACCACGGGGATGCCGAAGGGCGTCGTCTGGCGCCACGAGGACGTGTTCTTCGCGCTCGGCGGCGGGATCGACCAGGTCGATGGCGGACGCGTCGACCGCCCCGAAGAGATGGTGGAGAAAGGGATCGGGATCCCGCAAGCGGTCTTTCTGCCCATTGCGCCTTTGATGCACGGTGCGACCCAGTGGTCGGTGATGGGTGGAAGCCTCATCGGCCGCAAGAACGTGTTGGTCGCCAACTTCGACGCAGATGAGATCTGGCGATTGGTCGGTGCGGAGAAGGTCGGCGGCGTGATGATCACCGGTGACGCGATGGGTCGGCCGTTGGTGGAGGCTCTCAACGAGAACTTCGCGAAGTACGACCTGACTTCGCTGGGTGCAGTCGTCAGCAGTGCGGCCGTGTTCTCACCCGTCGTGAAAGACGAGTTCTTCGAGCACCTTCCCAATCTCGTCATCACCGACAGCATCGGCTCATCGGAAAGTGGCGGCAATGGCGTCGCGATCATCACCAAGGGAAATACGGCGATGATGGGTGGCGGTCCCACGGTTCGCGCCGGTGCGAACGCGCATGTACTCGATGAGAATCTGGATCCCGTCGAGCCGGGGTCGGGTGTGGTCGGCAAACTCGCGCGATCGGGAAACATTCCGCTCGGCTACTACGCCGATCCCGTGAAGACCGCCGAGACATTCGTCGAGAAAGACGGTGTGCGTTACTCGATGCCGGGTGACTTCGCGAGACTCGAAGGGGATGGAACGATCACCATGCTCGGCCGCGGTTCGGTCTCGATCAATTCGGGTGGAGAGAAGATCTACCCCGAAGAGGTCGAATCGGCGATCAAATCGCATCCGAGCGCGTTCGATGCCCTCGTCATCGGTGTCCCGGACGAGCGTTGGGGGAACCGTGTTGCTGCCGTCGTGCAGCTGCGTCCGGGGGCGAACCTCGAACTCGATGACCTGCAGGCGCACTGTCGACAGAAGATCGCCGGCTACAAGGTGCCACGCGAGCTGCACTGCGTGTCTCACGTCGAACGCTCACCCACGGGAAAGCCGGACTATCGCTGGGCGAAGCAGATTGCAACCGGTGAACTGATGGAGTGATCGTGATCGCGACCGCTAGCGAGGACCCGTCATCAGCACGGCGCGACTCTTTTGCGCGAGTCGCATCAGGCTCTCTTCGTCGATCACCTCTTCGATTCGGTCCAGATCGAACCACGCGACGTCGTGTGACTCGTCGCTGACCTGGATGCGTTGGCCCGGTTTCGCGATCAACAGAAAGCGAAGATCGTGATGATCGTGTGCGGGGTCGGAACCGAACGCGGGGATGCCGTGAACGTCGACGTCGATGAGTGACGGCTCTTGGGCGGCCGGGGAGAATTCGAACTCCCACATCCCAGACTCCTCACGCG
>JAJDAM010000282.1 GCA_029261905.1 Deltaproteobacteria bacterium | reverse complement strand
CCACAGACCCGGCGAGCGGCGAAGGGCGATGGGCGATGGGCATAAGTAGGAGGGAAACAAGATGCGGATCCTCAAGTGGCTGGCAATGCTCGTACTGGCCCTCCTCATGGCACTGGGTGTGGGTACGGCAGTGGCCAGAATGGGCGACGGTCCGATCGCAATCTTCCCGGGCGGTCCGCTCGTCGATGGCGAGTTGGTCACGGGTAGCGAGCCGGATTGGAGTTTCGCTCGAGAGATTGGCGAGATGGAGTTCCAGCTGGAGAACCCGCCGCAGTCACGCACCATCTGGTTGATCGTCCACGACAAGAGGCTGTTCATCATCAGCGGATACATGAACACAGCTGTCGGAAAACTGTGGAAGAAATGGCCCATGCAAGCGGTGGCCGATGGTCGGGCGGTCATCCGGATCGACGGGAAACGCTACGCACGCACGGCCACGCGCATTCTCGACGATCCCGCACTGCTCGGTGCACTCGCCGCCGAAGCGAGCCGCAAATACAGCGTCCCACTGACGGCCGACGCGGCCGCGACCGGCAACGCATGGTTCTTCGAACTCACGCCGCGCAGCTGAGCGCCTGACGGTCGCTGGTTCACGCACCACGAAGCACCGTTGAACTGGTGCGCTGCGACTATTGCGGATTGCCGGCCTCCTCGAGCTGGCGCATCTGCTCCCAGCCGATGTATTGCGTGAAACCCCCATCGTTGTAGAACAACACGGGACCGTCGCAGATGAACAGGTACTCGGTGTCCTCGAGCGCGGTGGTCGTTTCGTGCACCATCCCGTTGGCTTCGTATACGTAATCTCCGGCTTCCAACACGCCGTCGCGCACTTCGAGCCGACCCTTCAGCACGAACGTGTGAGCGGCACTCAGATGCTTGTGGGCGTCCGCGACGTAACCCCGGTTCCAGCGGAAGAGCGCAGCCCAACGGCCGGATTCGCTCCCCGTCCACAGCACCTTGATCCAGGCGTTCTCACCGGTGGGAACCCACTGCCGATCCTTGGCGGCGACCATCGTGTCCATCACTTCGGAATTGAACGGCGAGATGTCCTGCGGCAATCCCATGGCGTCTCCTCATGGTTGGCGGGAGACTCCAGTGTTCCCGCTTCCGTCCGGCTAAGGATAGGGTTCCTTCGTCCATCACGGGTCCCGCAGCGGGGCGTCCGCAATTGACCCGCGCCTCCTCGCTTGGCAGGCTCTATTGGGACCCAGTGGAAAGACGGGAGTGCCTTGCGGGCAGATTGGAAACGAAGCGACGGCCTGGCCCCGCTGGACGATCGTGAGATCGAAGATCTGTTTCGCCAGACGTTCCCCGATGCCCGCCTGACGCGGACGCAACCCGCAACCGGCGGCCTTTCGAATACCAACATCAAGGTTTGGATCGATCTCCGTGATGCACCGCTGCGGCTGCGCTTGTTTCACCGAGGTTCCGAGGTGGCAGAACTCGAACACGCAGTGTCCCATCGGCTGGGTTCGGAGGTTCCGCTGCCACGATGTCACGTCGCGTCCTCACGCGGCCCCGACGGCCGGCCGTACGCGATCTACGATTGGGTGGCGGGCGAACGACTCGAGAACGCGGTTCTGGACCACCGTGCACGAAGCGAGGTGGGACACGATATCGGCCGCACTCTCGCGACGATTCACCGGGTTCGCTTCGACCGAACCGGTTTTCTGAACGGCCGATTGGAAGTCGGCAAGACATTCGATGCGAGCGGTGCCGGACTGAGACAGTTCGCCCGATCCGTGTTGGACACCGAGCGCGGGCGCGAACGTCTGGGTACCGACTTCACTCGCACGTTCTTGGAGTGGCTCGATCGAACGACCCACCTGCTCGACAGGTCCGACCTCACAGCGGTGTTATGCCATGGCGACTTCGGCGCGTCCAATCTGATCGTCCACAATATTTTCAACAACGAGACCGGTCGCTGGCGACTCGCCGCCGTATTTGATTGGGAATACGCGTGCGCCGGCACTCCGGTCGGGGACCTGGGCAATCTATTGCGCCCGCCGCTCGATACGGCGCCGGGGTTCGAACAGGCCGTCATCGATGGCTACCGCTCTGCCGGTGGTTCGCTGCCTGCAAACTGGAAGGATCTCGCATTGCTTTCCGATCTGTTCGCGTGGATCGAATTTCTCGGCCGAGCCGCGCTCGACGACGCCATCGCAGCGACGGCCCGAAGTCGAATGGCGTTCACGATGCAGGCCGTCCGTATCGGCGACTGATTGATCGAGAGCGCTGGAGGCGTCGCGTGGGCTCACAGCGATGCGCGCGAGACCGGGTTTGATCGCAAAATCGCATTCTGGCGCTCACCAGGACGATCGGTCCTGATCGGGCTGAAGGGGCCGCTGCCGTTCGGCCGATGTACGATCGAAGTCTCACGAGGCCGCTGACTCTGGCCCAGAGTCCGACTCAGCCAACCCATTTCCCCACGGAGGATAAGACGTGTCAGACATGGTTCGACTCGCGATCGATTTCGAGAACCCGAGTCCCGAGTGGTGGGAGGCCGGCGGACGCGACCTGTGGGATGCCATTCTGGAAGGCTTCGACAACAACGACGCAGTCGTCGACCGCTCGATCGCCGACTCGTGGCTCGCCGAGGCTGCGAAGCTGCCGGGTTGGGAAGGGGGTTCCGAATTCTCGCCGCACCCGATCTGCATCAAGGAAGTCGACGAAGACGAGATTCTCTAGCGTCGGATCACAACCCGTTATTTTCTGTGCCGACGGAAGAACGCCCAGATCTCGTCCGGCGCATCGATGTCTCGGTTCGTGTAACCGACGTACCTCGCGGTCAGCCATCGCGACCCCAGTTCGGGACCTCCCGGGACGGTGTGGGCACCGCCGTGAATCGCATACAAGATCACCTCGTCAGCATCCGGCATCCCCCAACGGCTCCGGATCACGCTCGATCCGTCGTCCGGATCGCGATCGGGAAACCGGAAGACCTCGGGATCGCCAACGATCCCATTCACGTTGAGCCAGTGATCGACAGAGTTCTGCGTCGACTGGACCCGACCGCGCGAGCTGATCCCGAATAGGGATGCCTCCCCGCCCTCCCATGGAACGATCGGATCGGCAGTGCCGTTCATGATCAGCACAGAAATCTTCCCCTTCGGGTCTGTGCACTTCGAGTTCTCGGGTTCGGGAACCTGTGCAATGATCGCGGCGACTGCCGCAAAGCGTGCTGGCACATCTGTGGCCAGGCGGTAGACCATCGAGCCACCGTTCGAAAAGCCGGCTGCATACACGCGGCTTCGGTCGATGCCGTGATCCCGTTCGAACCGGTCGATCAATTCGACCACCATGCCGACGTCGTCGAGATTTCTCTTGTCTGCCTCGGTGACTCCAGGAGCGCGGCAACCGTTCCATTCGTTTTGAAATCCTGCTGGATACACGATCGCGAACCCTTCTCGGTCCGCGAGCCATGCGAAGCGCCAACCAACCGCATCGCGCATCGACGCGGGGTCCATCCCGGATCCGTGAAACATGAACATCAGCGGCGAACCCGGTGGGAGTCCGGGGGGAACGTAGGCTTCGTAACGCCGCTCGAGGCCGTCGACTTCGATCCGTCCCTCGACGATTTCGCCGCGCGTCGGCAGGCGATCGGGCATGTCGGGGTATAGGGCCCACCCGATCACGCAGAGCAAGGCCAGTAACGAGCCGACAACGATCGCAATCCCGCGTAGCATGCGTCTGCCTCCAGCTGGCCGGCGCGCCGAGGAACTCGCACCGGCGAGTCTAGCCCGGTTCGACCGGGCGAAGTTCGAACCACCATACGGTTGCGCGCGACGCCCAGCCGTCGGGATCGATCGCGTACTTGGCGGCAATCGCGGCGCGAAGCGCTTCGACGCGACCGGCTTCCGTGACACGCACCGCCGCGCATCGGTACACCTGTCCCGCCGCACGGACCCGGACCAACGGGTCCTCGACCACTTGCTGGGGCCAACGCTTGATCGGCGTCAGAAAGTCAGCCGGAAGATACAGGGCTTCGTCGAGCACGACGTTCCAGGTCGTGATCGTTCGCGGATCGGTGGCGTGGACTTCCACCTCCAATTCGGCGAGATCCACCGAATGGATCGGGCTTTGCCTGTCACATGGCAGATCCGGCTCGCTGGTTTTGAAGGGGCCGCCTGGGATCATCCCCCATGGCCCGTCCATTCGGGAGGTGACTCGATCGGCTGTCGCCATCCCCAGTAACAGACCCAGCCCTGCGATCACGAAACCTCGCCCTCTCCCGGCAAACCTCATCCGGACGCGCGGCGCAGTGCCCGGCCGGGTCTGGCGCCGGTGTGCTCGCCGTCGCGGACGACCTCGGTGCCGTTGACGAACACGCGGACGATGCCATCGGGATATTGGTTCGGATCCTCGAAGGTTCCGCGATCGATGATCCGGTCGGGATCGAACAGCACCAGGTCGGCGAACGCTCCGGCGCGAAGTTCACCGCGATCGTGCAGACCGAATTTCCTGGCCGAAAGCCCGGTCATGCGATGGATGGCGTCTTCCATCGCAAACAGACCGAGGTCTCTTGCGTAGTGCCCGATCACCCGCGCGAACGTTCCGTACAAGCGCGGATGCGGTTTGCCTTCGAGCGTCGGGATACCGTCAGAGCCGATCATCGTGGTCGGGTGACACATCACGGTGCGGACGTCGTCTTCGTCCATGGTGTGCAGTACGACCGTGGCCCCAGGCTCATCTTTCAGCACTCGCTGCGCGATCTCGGCGCCCGAAGTCGACAGCAGCGCACCGAGTTCTGCAAGAGTGCGCCCCTCCCATTCCGGGTGGCTCGCGGTCGACGCGATCACGATCCGCTCGAGCGCATTCGGATCGTCGACCAGAGCACGCTCGGTGTCCTGCGCGACTGCCGACAACACCGTACTGCCCGCTGTGTACGGATACTGATCGGCGTGTACGTCGACCCCTCGAAGCCTGGCAGCCTCGATGAGTCCGATCGATTCGCGAACGCGTCCCCAGTTGGCCGGACCGCTCGCTTTGTGATGCGAAATCTGAACCGGTACACCCGCTCGCTCGCCGATTTCGATGGCCTCGGTGACGGCATCGATCAGCCCGGCCCCCTCGTTTCGCATGTGGGTCGCGTACAACCCGCCGGTCTCCGCCATCTGCGACGCAAGCGACACGATTTCATCGGTCTGCGCGTGGCGGCCGGGTTCGTACACCAGCCCCGTCGACAAACCGACCGCACCTGCATCGAGCCCCTCGCGCAGATGGGACTCCATGCGCGCCATCTCGTCGACATTCGGTGCTCGCCGCGCACTCCCCATCGCCTCGAGCCGAAGCGTTCCGTGTCCGACGAGAACACCGATGTTCGTACTCGGAGGATTCGCATCGAGGTGAGCGAAGTATCCGGCGTAA
>JAJDAM010000281.1 GCA_029261905.1 Deltaproteobacteria bacterium | reverse complement strand
GCCAATCCGGCCGCCAGCCACCCGAACAACCGGCCGATCCGATTCAATACGGAACCGGCCGAGACACCGATCGCGCTCATGATCCCCACGATGGCGAGCGCGCCGTTTCCGATCGCGGTGCCCCAGGTCCCGATCAACCAGGCTTCGTTCTCCGCCAGGTAGCGTCCAACGCTGCCGCCCTCGGTACCAGCGTAGGCAAAGGGCGAGGCCTGTTGAAGAATCGGAGACAGTGTAGAGATCGCCAACAACAACAACACGGCAGACACCCAGAATCGCGAGACGACGGGCGGAACCCCACGCCCGATGATCAGCCGCACCCCGACGACACCGACCGCGATGACCAGCACAACCGATGCGTAGCCGAGCGTGCGAAACAGCACTGAGGCGACGGCAGCGCCCACGATCCCCGCACGGTTCGCGACCAGTGCGCGTTCGAACACCGGATCTGAGGGCGAATACGTGGCCAAGGCCAGCGCGGCGAGCAGCGCCCCCCCGGTCAATCCGAATCCGAGGCATTCCTCGACAACCCGTCGCGAGATCTTCTTCCCGGATCGGTCTGCAGGCTTCCGCCCGCGGGCAGCTGCCTTAGCCAATGAAATCACTCGGACGAATCACGCCCCTCACCCCTTTGGGACGAAACAGACATCCAGAGTAGGCTGGCCCCGACCAGCCTTCAACAAGGCGATTTGCGATGGGCCGCTACGGCCGCGTGGAGGCTCAGCGGTCGGGTGGGACCGAAACCGTGCCCAGCGCGTGCAGATTCCATGCGATGAACCGGGGTTCACGCGCTGCCCAATGGAGAATCGGGCCGCAAAACGCGGTTTCACCTACTGGTGTTGACGTCGTCCGCGAGCGGCGGGATGATGGGACCCTTACCCCCTGCACCGACGGAGAAGCCTTCATGGCCAGCGTAAACAAAGTAATTCTGGTGGGAAACCTCGGGCGAGACCCCGAGCTTCGTTACACACAAAGCGGTCAGCCGGTCGCAACTTTTTCGATTGCAACCACCGACCGGTGGCGTGACAAGGACGGCGCCAACCAAGAGCGGACCGAATGGCACCGAATCGTCGTCTGGGGCAAGTCAGCGGAGAATTGCGCGAAGTACCTTCAAAAGGGCCGCAGCGCATATATCGAGGGCCGACTCCAGACCAACGACTGGGAAGACAAAGAGGGCAACAAGCGGACAACCACAGAGGTCATCGCGCAGACCGTGCAGTTCCTCGGCGGTGGTGGTGGAAGTGCTGGCGAAGGTGCTGGCGGCGGAGGTACCGGTGGAGACTCAGGCGGCGGGATGCCCAGCGGCTCCGGCAGCGGACCGACAGAGGCGCCCCCTGGGGACGACGTTCCGTTCTAATTCCTCTGAACTCAGCGAAGCAATCGATCGACCGGGACTGCTCACGACGCCGTGGGCAGTCCCTTTTTTTCGTCGGGCCGCCAGCTGCGTGGAACTCGACGGGCTCGGATTCGCTCCAGGATGGCTCGCCTGACGCGCGTTGGAGGGATCCGAACGATCCGCGACTACTTGGTTCGCAACTTGCGGATGATGTCGTTGATCAGATCTCGGCAGTTCGCGTCCAGGTTCTCGAACTCGATCCCCATCCCCGATCCATCGGGCCCGTCGCGATCGAGCCGGACCACGCGACCGATGACTTCGAGCGGCTCTTCCATGCCCGGCAGCTTGAACTCGAGTTCGACGGTCGTACCGATTGGCTGCGGAGTTTCGGTCTCGATGAAGATTCCGCCCTCGTTGACATTCCGGGCGAACTCTGAAAACAGCGCATCGACCGCCGTGTAGTTCACTCGGACCAGTAGATCCGCGCGCGGCGAGCTCCGCCGCTCGATGCCTTCGATGAATTCGGTTGCAACTGCCGACTGGGCTGATCTTGCCATGGGCACGTGACCCGAGATCGTCACGCTGGGAAGATCCCAACGTCCAATACCGCTCATCGGCCGATCCGGCCCGCGCCCTTAGACGACTTTGCGAGACCCTAGGAGACTTTTTTCGGGCCCGATTCCGTTGCCCGCTCAGCGGGAGCCTCGGCGTCCATTTCCGCCGAAGTGGGACGCCTGGGCGCCGTTCCGAACAGTCCAGGTTGCGAGTAGGCACCTGGGGTTGCGAGATCGGCTGCCGGCGGAAGGAGTCCTTCCTCGCGAAGGCTGCAGTACCCGCGCTCAGCCAGGACCACGTGGTCCAGCACGCGGACCCCCAGGATTTCTCCTGCGCGCGACAAGCGAATGGTCACCTCGCGGTCCTCGCGACTCGGCGTCGGGTCGCCACTCGGGTGATTGTGAACCAGGACCAGTGCCGCTGCCGCATCTCGCAATGCGGGCCGGAAGACCTCCCGCGGATGGACGAGGCTTGCGGTCAGTGTCCCCTGAGAAACGACCTCCGTCCGCATGACTCGGTGTCGCGCATCGAGCAGCACCACCACGAACCGCTCCTGACGCAGATCGCGAAGCTCTGGTTGGAAGTGTCGGAAGATGTCGACCGGACCCCGCATCGCCGTCCCGACGACCAACCGCCGGCGCTCCAGACGTCGACCGATCTCGAGCGCCGCGAGAATCGAAGCGCTCTTTGCCGGCCCGATTCCCGGCGACCGCGCCAGTTCGGCACCGTTCGCCTGCGAGACACGTCGCAGCCCGCCATGAAGATTCAACAATTCCGACGCCACAGCGAGTGCGTCCTTGCTGTGACTCCCGGTTCTCAACAACAACGCGAGCAGCTCTGCGTCACTGAGTGCGCCCGTTCCCTCCGACGCGAGGCGTTCGCGCGGTCGATCGCTGAGATCGGGTGTGCTGGTGGAGGAAGGGGTCCGGTTGGGACTTGTCGCGGTTTTCGAGATGGCGCTGATTCGGCTCCGGGTTGCGGGCATTCGGTGCTCCCGGGACCGGGGGCGACGAACATAGCGCGATGTGATCCGTGCCGGGCAGGCTTGCGCAGGGATCCCCGATCGAGGGCGGGTTCTAGGAAGTCGGGCTCGCGCTCCCCGCGTCGGCTGTCGCCTTGTTCGCGTTGCACTGTTTTTCGAGATTCTCCGCGACGTCTACGATCGCATCGAATTCTTCGTTCGCCACTTCGGGTGCCAGCAGGCCTCGCAGCGTGTTTCGGCGGAACTCTTCCGGCTCGAGCTGCTCAACGAAAGTCCGCAGCAATACCAGGTAGCCAATCGCCTGGAACGCTTGGCTACCGGCAGCCGACAATTCGATCGGCATGTTGGGCCGGAACTTCGCCCCGTTCGATAGAGAGATCACGCCACCGGGCGACACCTCACCGAGACGCTTCAGCGCGCCGCGAAGATACCGGTCGGTAAAGGCTCCGGACGGCGCCAACGCGCGCGACAGTGCGTCACGCTCCAGCTGGCTTCGCACGGAGCGGTCATAGGCCAACGCGCAGCCCGTGACATCACGAGTTTGAATCCGGCCGAGCGCGGTGAGTGCCTTTTCGACCGCCGACGCCCCTCCGTCTGTTGGATTCAGATTGATGGTGAACTGGTGCAGACCTCTGACAGCGTCATATCCCTGTGTAGAGCGGGGCTCGATGTTTCCACGCGCGCTTTCGGTCAGTGTGACGCGTACGACCAGATCCTCGCCGAGCTGCTGCCCCTTGAGCGACTTGATATTCGCGCTCTTGATTCCGTTCATGGTCTCTGCCGAACTCTTGGACTTTCCGGTTTCGGTGAGCACGACCGAGAAACCATCGGAGGCTTTCTGAACTCGAAAAGTCAGAGCTTCTTTCGTCAGGAAGGTCAGCGCGCCGCGTCCCGAGAAATACGTATGGGTCATCGCTTCGAGCGAGTTGGGAAGTGGGAACAAATCGATCATCACGCTCTTCTCGCGCGACCGGACCTTGACGTGGATTTCTTCCTGCCGATAGCCATCGAGCAGCGCGCGAATCGTGATCGAGTCACGCGGTCCCGCCTCGATCCGACTGGGCAGGCGTAACAGGATCGGGGATTCGGCCTGCTCGAAGCGCTTTTGGAAATTGGCGCGGACGTAGAACAGATCGAGGATGGCACCGGAAGGAGTGGTATCGATCTCGATCTCTCGGGCGCTGTACCAGTAGCCGGGCCCGCCCATGAAGAGTCCCGTCACCGGGGCGAAGACATTCGTCGCACCCCAACTCGAACGGTCGGAGGGAATCAGTTCGATGACCTCGCGCTCGGCCAGGGCCGGCATCCCCAGCAGCATCGCGAACGCGAGCAACAGGAGACGTGTCGTTGCAATCGGTTTCATCTCATCCTCACAGGCCCGGCAGAGTAACCGTGGGACGATCCCGATGACAACCGGCTGACTGGGGAAGCGGGTTCGGATCGAAACGTGATTCTGCCGGACCGGGCGAGCGAGCGATCTGCGGCGACCTGGACCCGGGCAAGCAGGCGACGGCGCGACCCCGAATCCCGGACTCCGGGCGTCGAGACCCGTGGCCCCGGAAACAACGGGGCCTGGCAACACAGCTCAATGGCCAGCCTATCGACTGCCTACTGGCGCCTCATCGACTGTAGGTCGGCTGGGCCGGTCGCGTTTGGGTACTCGTTCGCGAACTACGCCAGCTTTCTTCGAACAGCTCGGCTGCGGTGTGCGCCTGGGGGTGCGATGCACGACGCAGCTGCCCCGCTACGACTTGTCCGTCGCCACGACGTGCTGCTCGCGCGGCGAAGGGCGCGATGAAGGTTCGGCGGTCGGCCTCGTCAGTATTCTCGACCTCGGCGAGGAAGACCTCGGGTTGCGTCTTCGCGCGATCGATATGCGCGTCGAGGTCGAGGTATTGCGGATCGT
>JAJDAM010000280.1 GCA_029261905.1 Deltaproteobacteria bacterium | reverse complement strand
CGATGATGCAGGACGGTACCCAGAATACGACGCGACTCGCGAATGCGACCGCTGCCAAGCGATTCCCGGGTTTGTATTTCCCGATGGGGGTCACCGCCGAAGTCGTCGCCGAGCGATACAAGATTTCGCGCGAAGACCAGGATGCCATCTCGCTGCTCAGCCAGCAACGCTATGCGGCAGCTGCTGATTCCGGGCGGATCGCCGAAGACATCGTCCCGATGAAGGTGACTCGAAGGGTCATGAAGAAGGGCGAAGATCCGTACGATGAGGATTTCACCGTCGAGGCCGACGAGTGCAACCGGCCGAGCACCACGCTCGAAGCGCTCGCTTCGTTGAACCCGGTGTTCAAGAAGGCAGAAGAGGGCGGGACCGTGACTGCGGGCAATGCGTCCCAGCTGTCCGACGGTGCGTCCGCGACGCTTCTGATGAGTTCCGACAAGGCGAAGGCACTGGGCATCGAGCCGCTCGGCTACTACCGCGGAACCGCGGTTGCCGGTTGTGGCCCGGAAGAGATGGGCATCGGACCGGTCTTCGCTGTGCCGAAATTGCTGAAGCGCCACGGATTGACGATGGATGACATCGACATCGTCGAGCTGAACGAAGCGTTCGCCTCGCAACTTCTCTACTGCAAGCGTGAACTCGAGATCCCCGACGAGAAGCTCAACCCGATGGGCGGTTCGATTTCGATCGGCCATCCGTTCGGGATGACCGGGTCGCGTCTGACGGGCCAGCTGTTGCGTGAACTGAAGCGCCAGAACAAGCGATACGGGATCGTGACGATGTGCATCGGTGGTGGCCAGGGGCTCGCGTCGCTGTTCGAGGTGGTCTGATCGAGCGTCTGGGAAAAGGAGTCGATTTCAAATGACGACGAGTGAACCGGCGACGGACTCCGTCGCGACGACGCATCGAAGCTTCGTGAGCTACATCGATCGCACCCGCGAGTTCTACGCGGCCCAGGGCTACGGCAAGCCGTATCGATGGGCGCGCAACGCCGAAGTGCCGTTCGCGAAGCTGGCCAAGCCGTTGTCGGAATGCCGGGTGACGCTCGTGACGACGGCCAGCCCGCTGACGACCGCAAAGGCGAAAGACGGCGTGTTGCGCGGCGCGAAAGCCGTCTGGTCCGGGTCGACCGACGAGCCACCGGAGAGTCTGTACACCGACGATCTGGCGTGGGACAAAGAGACGACACACACCGATGACGTCGAGTCGTTTCTGCCGATCGCGCGTCTGCGCGAACACGTCGCGGCAGGTCGGATCGGCAGCGTGGCCGCGCGCTTTCACGGTGTGCCGACCGATTACAGCCAGCGGCGCACGCTCGAGATCGATGCGCCCGAAATTCTGAAGCGCTGTCGAGAGGATGGCGTCGACGTCGCGCTGCTCGTTCCACTCTGACCGGTGTGTCACCAGACCGTGAGTCTGGTCGCAAGGCACCTCGAATCGAATGGCATTCCGACGGTCGTGATCGGTTCGGCGCGAGACATCGTCGAAGAATGTGGCGTCGCGCGGTTCTTGTTCAGCGATTTCCCTCTCGGAAACCCGTGCGGGAAGCCCTACGACGTCGCGATGCAAGGGGAGACAATCGGCTTTGCGCTCGACTTGCTGGAGTCCGCCACGATGCCGCGTACCACCGTGCAGACCCCGTACGTCTGGGACGACGAGGCCCCATGGAAGGATCGCTACGCGCGGGTCGACGCCGAGATCGCCGCGAAATTGAAGGCAGCCGGCGACGCGCGCCGCGAGCGCCAGCGCGCTGCAAAAGAGCAGGGGCGGGCTCGCACGAGCTGATTGCTGGCCAGGTCGTCAGTCCGACGGGTCGGTCGAGAGTTCGGTCAGCACTTCGCAACCGGTGTCCGTGACCCACACCGTGTGTTCGAACTGTGCGCTGAGGCTGCCGTCTTCGGTTTGAATCGTCCAACCGTCGGGCAAGAACACGATCGCGGGGCTTCCGAGATTGATCATCGGCTCGATGGTGAAAACCATACCGGTGCGCAGTCGAACCCCGGTGCCCGCGCGGCCGTGGTGTGGGATGTGCGGCTCCATGTGCATCTTGCGACCAATCCCGTGTCCGCCCACGCCCTCCACGACCGAGCATCCCTCTGCATGCGCCAGTTCTGAAATCGCCGCGCCGATATCACCGACCCGGGATCCATCGCGCACGACCGAGATGCCCGCCGCCAGGCAGCGCCGTGAAACGTCGACGACGTGCTTCGCTTCGGCGGACACGTCGTCGCTGTCGTCGATGAAGAACGTCTCCGAAGTGTCACCGTGGAACCCGGAAATCTCGGTCGTGACGTCGACGTTGATGATGTCGCCGCGAACGAGCTTGACCTGCTTGCTCGGAATCCCGTGACACACGACCGAATTGAGGCTGGTGCACACCGCTGCGGGAAACCCGTCGTACCCCAGTTGGCTGGGGATGCCCCCGCGGGTTTCGGTATCGCGTCGTACCATCGCGTCGATATCGGCTGTAGTCAGTCCCGATTTCAGCCGCTCCCCGACATGGCGGAGCGTCAACGCGGCAGTTCGGCCCGCGTGGCGCAACGCCTTGGCATGTCGGGGCCCGTAGAGTTCGATGGCCACGTGGCTGGATTCTCAGGTCTCTTCGGCTACCCAGCTGCCGTGAAATCCGAACGGCAC
>JAJDAM010000279.1 GCA_029261905.1 Deltaproteobacteria bacterium | reverse complement strand
CGTGCTGCCGTTGGTTGTTTCGGTCGTCGGGTCAGTGGTACCGATCACTTCCGTACCGATCACAGTGTCGCTCATGGTTTCCTCCCTGCCTCTCGTTCGCTGACGAGAGGAAGTGGCGCAATCAATCTCAGGTGCATCTCGACGAGTCGTGTGGCGACTTCCGAGATGCCGCCGGCGCCAAGATCAGACAGACGATCCAGATTCGAGAGCGCCCAGCGATCCATCGCCTCTCCGGTCGCCAGTGTCACGGCGAGTAGCAGGTCGAGTGGAATGTCCGAACGCACCGCACCGATTCGAACACCCTCGGCCAACACCTCTTCAAACTTCTTGGAGGCGCGTTCGATGAATTCGCCATACGCGGCATCGGTTACCGGACCACCCGAGTAAGCGGTCTTGATCAGACCCGCAGCCAGTGGTTCGCCGGCAAAGAACACGGTGACTCGGTGATAGAGATCGGAAAGAGCATCCCAAAACGAATTCGCGTCGTCGAAATCACCCAGCGGTCCGACCGCATCGGTCGCGCGCTGCTCCGCGTCGCGCAGCACGGTGAGATACAGATCTCGCTTGTCGTCGAAGTAGTAGTACATGGCGCCCTTCGACACGCCGGAGGTCTTGATGACTCGGTTGTAGGACGCGGAGTCGAAGCCGCGTTCGGCGAACTCGGCTGCGGCGGCCTGCAGGATCAATTGCTTTCGATCGGGCGCGAGCGAGTCGAAGCGGGGGCGGGGGCTCACGGGAACCCGCTCGCAATGTCGAGATGTCGAGAACGACCTTCGCGGGACCGACCCTCGCAAGACCGACCTTCGGGATCCGCAACTCGAATCACGATGACTTCCCCATTGTTAGACCATACGGTTCGACCATGTGGTCTAAAATACCGAATCCGAATCTTCCTGCCAGTCATCTCCTGCTGGAGCACTCGATTCGAGGGATTTGGAGAGGGAATCGTGATTCCCCGGGACAACGGTCACGACCCGTCTACTCTCCCCGCAATCCCCCTCTCCACCATTGGGAAGCGAGGAATCATGATCAAACTCTACGGCCTGCGCATGAGCAACTACTACAGCTTGACCAAAGCGTTGCTCATCGAGAAGGGAATCGATTTCGAAGAGGTCAAGGCACCTCCGTCGCAATCAGACGAGTACCTGCAGCGCTCGCCGATGGGGAAAATGCCCTCCATCGAAGTCGATGGCCGGTTCCTGTCCGAGTCCCTTGCGATCTTTCACTACCTCGAACAGACCCAGCCAGAACCCGCCCTGCTCCCGAGTGATCCGTTCGCGGCGGCCAAGGTCATGGAACTGGTCTGCCACATCAAGCTCGATGTCGAACTCGTCGCGCGCCGCTGTCTCCCCGAGATGCTGTTCGGCAAACCGGTGAGTGAGGAAACGAAGGAGCAGGTCACGGCCGACCTGACCCAGGGCATGAAGGCGGTGGACCGTTTGTTTGTATGTGGCCCATACGCAGCGGGCACTGACTTCACGATCGCGGACCTCTACACCTACTACGCGTTCGGCCTCGCCAGCGCTCTCGCAAACAAAGTGGTTGGCATGGATCTACTCGGGGACCGCCCGGAGATCGCGGGGCTGATCGCACGCCTCGCAAAGCGTCCAAGTATTGCCCGGGTCAGTGCGGAGATGTCTGCCTGACAGGAAGTGCCAGCTTCGATTGGAATGCTTCGGAAGCGGAGGCGACCCGCAAAGGCCTCCGCGAACGAACGTCGATGTCGTCTCCCGTCACCCCCCCCCCGTCGGATCAATCGCGCGGCGGCGCTCCCCCGACGAGAATCGGGTATTGCCGGTCGGGTGCGTCGCAACGGGTCCGGTCGGATCGACCCCCTTGATCCTTCAGGACGTGCGCTCCGTCCGGAGCGAACTGGACGATATAGGTCTTGCGCGTCCGGTCCGCAGTCAGATTCGGCCCGGTCTTGTGCGGCGTGAGCGACGAGAAGACCACGACACCACCCGCTCGAATCGGCGCGACGATGCTTTCGCGTCCGGTGGCGTCCACCCCGCAGTCGAATCCCAGATCGGTCGTCTCGTGCGCCCAGGTACCCTCGCGGTGCAGGCCCGGGACGACTACCGGGCAGCCGTTGTTCTCGTCGGCGTCGGTGAGCGCGACCCAGCAGGTGAGGTACTGCTGCGGCTCGACGTAGGTGTAGCCGTTGTCCTGGTGCCACGGGAACTCGTCGACCGTCCCCGGCTTCTTGTAGACGATCTGGTCCCAATACAGCCGCACGTCGTCGCCTAACAGGTCGTGGGTGAGGTCGCGGAAGAACGCGCAACGTGTAAATGCCTGCGCCCGCGGCGAGCGGGTCACCGCGTGTGGCGTGAATGTGATCTCGCCAGCGCGAGCGATGAACATCTTCCCGCCGAATTGACGCTCGAGCAGATCCTCGAGTTGGCGCTCGATGGGATCGAGTTCTTCGATCAGCGCCTGGATCGTTTCGGCATCGAATGCGTCCTCGATCACGACGAAACCCAGTTCGTCGTACTGCCGCACCTGATCTTCGCTGAGCAGGCGAAAAGGTCCCTGGCGATCTTCCCAATGAAAATCCCGGTTCAGTTCGTGTTTGATCATGGTTTCCTCGAGCCCATCGTCAGGCCTCTGACGGAGCCGGACGGCCGTCACGGCGAAGCGGCAGCCAATCGGTGTTGGGCGGCGTAAATCCCCAGCGCTGCTGGCTCTCGTCGACGGTATCGCCGGATGCCAGGTGGTAGACCATCGCGAGCCGGGAGGCGTCCGAGCCGTTGTCGGTCGAACGGTGGAACAGATGGCTGTGGAACAGCAGCAGGTCGCCGGGCTGCATCAGCACAGGGATTTCGGCGGATGTGTCGTGGTCGACGATTTCGACGTAGCCGTAATTCGCACCGGGACGCGAATCTGGAACGACCTCGTGAATCGGTTCTTTGTGCGAACCGGGCAGCACCCAAAGCGGTCCGTTGTCGAGACGCGATTCGGTCACGGCCAGCCAGATCCCCACCTGGGGACCGCGATCGAACGGGAAGTAGAACGAATCCTGATGCCACGGCTGGCCGAGGGCGCCAGGCCGCTTCGCGACGAACTGGGAAAGGAAACAATCGATGTCGCGTCCGAGCAGGCCTTCGGCGATATCCAGCAAAGCATCCGATGAGACGAACTCGCGAAAGACCTTCTCGTCGCGATGGATCCGGAAGATCTTGGAGAGTTCGTCTTCTGGGTGGACGGCGGCCTCGGCGAGCTTTTTCTCCTTGATCACGTAGGCGTCGCCGATCGATTCGCCTGCCGCGGCCGTCCTGGCGAGTTCGACGATGCGAGCTTCCATCGCGTCGAGTACTGCCGGCTCCGCAAAGCCGCGCAGGAAGAAATAGCCGTCGCGCTCCCAGGATTCGCGCATTCCCGGGGTCAATGCATCGGACACGAGAGCGTCTCCAAATCGGTGCTGCGTTCCGCGAAGGTTGCCAATACCATCTGATTCAAGAGCCCGGTGAGAACTCGAACGCCAGCGCGACGCCGGAGCCCGACCGTGCTTGCTCGGGCACCGCGTCTCGAAGACACAGCCCCGCATCGACAGTCGTGGTCTCGATCGTCGCATCGTCCGACAGCCGGCGGACGCGCGCGTTGCTCATCGCCGCGAGCATCGGATCCCCTTGGATCACGATGTCGTCCGTGGCAGGAACGCCGAGCACGATGGCATAGACACGATCCTCGCGGCGCGTAAAGCGAACGGGAAACCCATCGCTGGTTTCAGCGTCGGCTCTCTCCCATGGGCGTGTGCCGTAGATCGCCTCGCCGTTGGCATCGAGCCATCCCCCCATGGCCTCCAGGCGTTCCACCTGTTGCGGGGGGATCGCCGCATCTTCGCCGCGCGGCCCGACGTTGAGCAGCAGGTTTCCGTTCTTCGACACCGCGTCGATGAAGCCGGTGATCAGTTCTTCAGCGGGCTCGTAGTCGGCATCTGCGTGGTTGCGGTTGTATCCGAACGAAGCGCTCATGCCCTTGGTCGCTTCCCATTTGTAGGGAGTGATCTCGTCGAAGCGTGTGTATTCCGGAGTGCGAAAGTCGAAGTGGGCTGGACGTGGCGGCACGATGCCTTTCTGGCCCTCGCCCTTCGCGTAGGCGCGCCGGTTGGAGCGATCGATGAGCGCGTCGACGACGCGTTGGACCGGCCGGCGGCTCAACAGCCGCAGCGCGAAGTTCTGATGCATCCACCGATCATTGATCACTCCGTCCGGCACGGCGTCATAGTAGTCCGCCATGAGTGCCACCATCGATTCGAGGTCGGTCGGCCACGTGATGTCGTTCCAGAGCACATCGGGCGAATAGCGCTCGATCAGCTCGCGCACCTGTGCTTCGGCGTAGGCCGCATATCCACCCTTTGGAACAGACCCGACGAATTCGGCGAAAGTTCGCGCTGGCCGCGTGTTCCACGACCAGTCGATCCCGCCCGAGTAGTAGACACCAAAGCGCAACCCGACGGCCCGAACCGCTTGGCCGAGTTCCCCGACGATGTCACGCTCGCTGCACCAGTTCTCCTGGTGCGGGTTCGCGACCTGACTCGGCCACAGGCAGTAGCCGTCGTGGTGTTTCGAGACGAGTACCACATAGCGCGCGCCGGCTCGCTGGAAGAGCCGCGCCCACTCGTCCGGATCCCATTGTCGCAATCCGGCATTGAAGTCGTCTCGAAAGTTCGTGTAGGGACGATCGCCGTAGTGTGTCGCATGAAACTCGGCCGTCGGGCTGCCGGGTACGCGCAACGCGTTCCAATACCATTCCGTGTATGGCGTCATCACCATGGCATTGTCGTGGTTGCCGCTGAATGCGTCGGAGATGTGGCTCGTTGGCGCTGCGAAGCCGGGGACCGAGAACAGACCCCAGTGAATGAAGATCCCGAACTTGGCATCGTCGAACCAGGTCGGAATCGGGTGGCTTCGGATCGACTCGAGCGTTGGTGCGTAGCGGGCAGAGGACATGCCTCCATCGTTCGCGACGGCCGCGAATCTGTCAATGAGATTGTGTCGGATGCCGCTGGCGTTCTACCCCCCAGGCTCCTGGCGGGCTAGCCTGATCGCGCATGACGGCCAACCAAACACTGCGCGCCGCCGTCGTGCCGGTGACGGCCGGCATCCTGCTGCTCCAGTTCGCCGCCAACGCCTGGGTATCCGAAGACGCCCACATCACATTCCGCACGATCGAAAACTTCAGCGATGGTCATGGACTGCGCTGGAACGTCGACGAGCGGGTCCAGGTGTATACCCATCCGCTGTGGCTGGCCTTGATCACACTCGCTCATGCCGTGACGGGAGAGTTCTACTTCACGATCACCGGCATCTCGCTTGCGCTTTCGCTGTGCGCGTACCTGATGCTGGCTCGCGTGTGGCGGGATCGCCCCCTGCTGATCACGCTTTTCGTATTCGCTCCGCTCGTGATGTCATCCGCGGTCACGCGCTACGCGACATCGGGATTCGAAAACCCGCTCACGCTGTTTCTCTACGCTGTCTTCGCATCGACGATCCTGCGCGCCGCTCCAGGCACGAAGGTTCCTTTGCTGAAGCTGGCCCTGATTGCAGCGCTGGCAGCCGTCAACCGGCTGGACTCGATCCTCCTCTATCTGCCAGTTTTGTGCGCCACGCTGGTGCGGACCCCCAGCATCCGAGCCTGCAAGCAGCTGCTGTTGGGCTTCGCCCCGCTCGTCGGCTGGCTGCTGTTCAGCCTGTTCTATTACGGCTTCGCGCTTCCGAACACGGCGCTCGCCAAGTTGAGCGCCGAGGTCCCTCGCGCGGTGTACCTGTCGAAGGGGGCCGGTTATCTCGCCGATCTGTTGCGAAACGACCCTGTGTCTGGATGTGTGCTCGCACTGGCGGTCATAGTGACAGTGGTTGCTCTGGTTCGGCTGCGATCGCAGCGAGACGACGAACCCTCGGCACGCCTGGCTTGGCTCGGCGCGGGGATCGTTCTCTACTCGGTGTACGTCATCTGGATCGGGGGTGATTTCCTGTCGGGGCGATTCTGGTCGGCTCCGGTGTTCGCGTCCGTGCCGCTCTGTGCGGCCGCTGTTCAGTTCTGGGGTGGATTCGACCGGCTTCGGAGCCCGCAGGTTGCCGCGACGGTGGCGACCCTGCTGATCGCGTATCTGGTCGGGACGCACTGGCTGGCCGGCGAGATCGGAAATCGATTCGGTGGGCAGATCCTGCCGCTGTCGACCGCACGGGCAATGCTCTCACGGGATTTGAGTTGGCGGCCCAGCGACGCTGCTGGCGTGTTCCAATTGGTCGGCGCGCAGATGCGCGACCGGGCCGCAGCCGGCGAACGGGTGGTCGAGCCGTATCCGGTGATCGGCTTCGTCGGGTTGGAGGCCGGCCCGGGTGTAACCCTCATCGACACGAACGCCCTTGCAGACCCGTTGCTCGCGCGCCTGCCTCCGATGGAAACCACCACAATCAAGATCGGACATCTCGAGCGCGCACTGCCGAACGGATACCTGAAGGCGCGCGAGACCGGCTCCGTCGAGGGCATGGACCCGTCGCTCGGGGAATATTACGAGAAACTGCGACTCATCATCGCCGGGCCGCTACTCGACCGGGAGCGAATCGAGACGCTGATCCGATTCAACCTGGGTTCGTTCGACTCCCTTCGCAGCAGCTACCTCGAACGGGCGCGAAACCCAGGGGAGTCCCACCCAGCCACCGAGCCTCACTCCCCGTAACCGAGAGCCTTCAGCCGCTCGATTTCCGTCTCGGAGAGGTCGAGTTCGGGTGGGTCACTTTGCGGCGACTTTGCTTCACGGAGCCGTTTGTCGAGGTGCACGGTCATCTCGCGCACCCGCTCGGGGTCGCTCGCTGCGAGGTTGTCTCGTTCTGCGGGATCATTTTGCAGATCGTAGAGTTCAGTGGTGCCCGTGAGCAGATCGTTGATCAACTTGAATCTCGGCCCTACGAGCGACACCTGTTTGGTGACCTTTTTGACGGCGAACTTCGATACAGGCACGAAGTCAACTTCGGTAAGGATCCGATTCTCGCCCGACGATGCACTGGAGGCGTTCACGTCTGCGAGCAGCTGTGCAACCCGCGGCGGCTGCGCGAAGGACGGGGGGATCTCGAGCCCGAGCAGCTGCAGGATCGTCGGGGCCAGCATCGTCAGGGAAACCAGTTCGTCGATCACCGGCCGCACGGCCGGTTCAGGCAAGCGAATGATCAGCGGGACCCGCACCAATTCGTCGTAGAGCGTCCTCGTGTGCCCGAGCCAACCTCGCTCGAGGAATTCTTCGCCATGGTCGGCAGTAAACAACACCAGCGTATCGTCGTAGTGGCCGAGAGATTTCAATCGATCGAGCAGGCGGCCGATTCCGGCATCGGTGTGGCGGATCTCGCCGTCATACAGATCCTGAACGAAGTCCCGCTCTCGTTGCGTCATGTCCGTACCGAGCCTTCGCAGAGCCTCGATCTCCTCTCCGCCGCGGAGGCGCCCCGCTTCTTCCGCGGCGAAGTCGAATTCTTCGTGACGCTGATACGTGTAATGTGGGTCGAAATAGTGGACGAACAGGAAGAACCGCTGTTCGCCTGCCGAGAGCCGCTCCAGCATCGAGATCGCCGATTCCGTGACGCCCTGGGTCGATGTGCCCTTGTGGCCTTTCGCGTTGCGCTCGTCGAACCAATCGAAGCCGCGGCTGAGGCCCCAACGCTTCCCGATCACGATGTGACTGACGACGCCAGCTGTCGCGAAGCCGTTTTCGCCAAGCACCCCAGCCAGCGTCGGGATCTCGGCTGACAGCGCGGTACGCGGACGGACCACTCCATGTTCACTCGGGTACAGCCCGGTCAACATCGAGGTCACCGAAGGCATCGTCCAACCCGATGTCGCATACGCCCGGTCGAAGCGCGCCCCCTCCGCGGCCAGAGCGTCGATCGATGGCGAGGTGTCGCGCGAATAGCCGTATGCGCCGAGGTGGTCGCGCCGCAACGTGTCGACCACGATGAACACCGCGTTTCGGATCTCACCCGACTGCTGGGTTCCGCAGCTCGTGAGCAAGCCGAACAGACCCAATGCCGCGGGCATCGCGATGGCCAAGAGAATTCGGCGCCATTCCCTCAGTCCAGGTACCGGTTCGGGCGTCAGTTCCGTTCTCCGCTCGGTCACGGTTCTGGATTCGGCTCTGTGGTCTCAGTGGTGAGTGTCACGGGGCATGTTCCTGACGGAGGGATTTAGCGCGGTCCTCAGAGTAGCAAGCGGTATCGTATCCTCTCTTTGACGAATACCGATCCCGACTGATAGGAGCGGCGAATGGCCGATCTCGTTCCCTTACTCATCGAGCGCGAGGCAGGTGTCCTCACACTCAGCATCAACGACGCGCCCATCAATCGGATGTCATTCGAATACATGGACGCTCTCGAGCAGGCCGTCGACGACGCCGCCGCTGACCCGGACGTACGCGTGCTCGTATTCACCGCTGTGGGCGACCGCAACTTCTCCGTTGGCATGGATCTCAAACAGCTCGGTGCGGGTGCAGCCGCCCGTGGCGGTGCCGAAGCCGTCTTCGACCAGCGCCTCCGCGTGTTGGCGGCGATCGAAAACATGGAAAAGCCTTCGATTGCGACCCTGTTCGGTTACTGCCTCGGTGGAGGATTGGAGCTGCCGCTCGCTTGTCATTTTCGATTCGCCGCCGAGACCGGCGCCAAGATCGGGCTCCCCGAACTCGACCTGGGATCGGTGCCTGCGTGGGGAGGTACGGCTCGTTTGACCCGATGTGTCGGCCGCGATCACGCGCTGGATCTGATCCTGCGAGCCAAGAAAATCGATGGGCCGGAGGCGCTCCGCATCGGCCTGGTACACGAGGTCCATCCATTGGACCAGCTCAAGGCGGCTGCTCGCGCACTCGCGCTGGAACTCGCCGCGATGCCGCCCGTGGCGGTCGCCGGTGTATTGCGCTGCGTGGTGGGTGCCGGTAGCGCCCCTCTCGACGAGGCACTCGCAGAAGAGCGCGCGGCCGTGTTGCGCTGCGGCGCGACCCAAGACCAGATCGAAGGCATGCGCGCCTTCATCGAAAAGCGCCGGCCGGTGTTCACAGGAGAGTAGCGTCCGCCGACTTCTCGAATCATTCGGACTATCGAACGACCCGAAGGACCCGAAGGAGAACACCGATGAAAGAGCTTCGAGATCGCGTCGCGATCGTAACCGGCGCCGCGAGTGGAATCGGATTGGCGCTCAGTCGACGATTCGCCGCCGAAGGGATGCGAGTCGTACTCGCGGACGTCGAAGGCGATGCGCTCGAAGCCGCGCGAAACGAACTGGTCGATGGCGGAGCCGAGGCGATCGCGGTTCGCACCGACGTGAGCCAGGCCGACGACGTCAGCGCATTGGCGCAAGCGACGCTCGACACGTTTGGAAAGGCACACGTACTTTGCAACAACGCCGGGGTCTTCGCGGCCGGTGCATCCTGGCAGGTACCGATGTCCGACTACGAGTGGGTGTTTGGCGTGAACGTCTATGGAGTGCTTCACGGCATTCGCAGCTTCGTCCCGATCATGCTCGAGCAGAACGAGCCGGCGCATATCGTCAACACCGCATCGATGGCCGGATTGACCCGTGCACCGCTCGTATCGGCGTACTACATGAGTAAGCACGCCGTCGTCAGCCTGACCGAAACGCTCTACCTCGAACTGGAGCAGGGACCCATCGGTGTCTCGATGTTATGCCCCGAGGTCATCAATACCCGTATCGGTCGCTCCGGACGCAATCGCCCACCGCATCTCAAACGCGGCGAGGAGGAGGAGCCCACGTCGGTCCTGGTGGAATCGAGTCTCGCCCAGGCGATCGACCAGGGTCTCGACCCGTCGGTGATGGCCGATCGTGTCGTCAACGGAATTCGGGACGATCGGCTCTACATCCTGTCCGAAGAAGGCGGCGCGTGGCGCGACGTCTGCAATGCACGGCTCGATGACATCCGGCTGGCCCGCAACCCCACCGGACCGGCACTCGCCGTCGGCAACTGATCAGAACCCCCCGTGCTCGTGCCGATGAGGATCGACCGAGACGGGGTAGACTTTCCGAATGGACGAAATCGCTTCTCTCGACAGCCTCGACGTCATCGGACCCGACACCTACGTCAAAGATGGCTATCCGCACGCAGCCTGGAAGCGACTGCGCAAGGAATCACCGGTTCATTGGTTCGACGTCCCGGGTGGCGTCGGTTTCTGGGCGATCACGCGACGGGCCGACATCGTGTGGCTGTCGAAGCAGCCCAAGCGCTTCTTGAATGCGCCGCGACTGGCAATTTTCGAACAGGGACAACCCATCGAGAAGCGCGACACCCGTCACCTATTGAACATGGACCCCCCCGAGCACGGTTCATTCCGTTCGGCCGCGAGTCATTGGTTCACCCCGCGAGCCATCAAGGCGCGCCGCGCAGAAGTGGAACGCATCACCGGGGACCTGCTCGACGAGATGGCGGGCGACGGCGGGATTCAGGAGGGAGACTTCGTAAAAGACTTCACTGCACCGCTTACGCTTGCGGTGCTCGCAGACATGCTCGGTGTGCCACGCGAAGACTGGCATCTGATGTTCGAGTGGACCAACCAGATTGCTGGCGCGGCGGATCCCGAGTACCAGCCCGAAGGCACTGCACCCGGCGCAGGAGTACTCGACGCGCGCAACAACCTGTTCACCTACTTCGCGAAGCTCGCAAAAGAGCGGATCGACAACCCGCGTGACGACATGGTCTCGGTCCTCACCTCCGCGCGCCTCGATGGCAAGCCGATGCCGCCTACAGAGTTGCTTTCCTACTTCTTGATCCTGGTGGTCGCTGGAAACGAAACGACGCGAAACGCGGCCAGTGGCGGCTTGTTGGCTCTCATCGAGAACCCGGACGAGTTCGAAAAACTTCGCGCAAACCCAGGTCTCGTCGATACGGCAGCAGAAGAGATCGTCCGATGGACCACCCCGGTGATTCAATTCTGCCGCACTCCAGTCGAAGACCTGGAGCTGCACGGTAAGAAAATCAAAGCCCGCGACTCGATGTGTCTGTTCTATCCCTCCGCGAATCGGGACGAAGCGGTGTTCGAAGACCCGGACGTGTTTCGAATCGATCGCAAACCCAACCCACACCTCGGCTTCGGAATCGGCGAACACTTCTGCCTCGGAGCGAATCTGGCCCGGCTCGAACTGCGAGTGATCTTCGAAATGCTGGCCAAGCGACTCGAACACATCGAGCTGTGCGGAGAATTCGAGCGAACCCGGTCGAGTTTCCTCGGTGGCGTGAAACGCATGCCGATCCGCTACCAGATACGGCCCCGTTGAGCGCCCGAGGCATCGAGCGCCATCTGCTGGGATAACAGCTGCACCGATGCGAAGACCGAGCGGTGCGTTTTAGGAGGTCGTCGAAATGTCCCGATCGGGTCGTTGTCTCTGCGGTGCGGTGAGATACGAGTTGGACGCTGAAATTCGGGCGATCGTCAATTGTCACTGCCGGTTCTGTCGCCGTGCTCACGGCGCGGCATTCGTCACCACCGCGCCGATTCCGACTGCAGCGCTGCGGATCGTCGCTGGAGGAGAACAGGTCGCGAACTATGAGGGCCGCTTCTTCTGCGCGAAGTGCGCGACGCGCCTGTTCAGTCGCGCCGATTCGATGCCCGAGACGACGGCGCTCATGATCACGAGCCTCGACGAGGAACCGACCGTCGCGCCGTCCGCGCACTTCAATCTCGAATCGAAGGCTCCGTGGTTCGAGATTCGCGACGACGCGCCCCGCTTCGACTCGTTCCCGCCTGCGGTAGCCGCGGCGCTCGACGACCGCTGAGATCTTTCCCCCGCGAAGTCGGGGCTGGTTCTACAGATAGCCGAGTTCCTTCAGTTGCTTGACCTCTTCGGGTGTCAATCCTTTGTCGTGCTCGTTCAGTGAACCGCCTCCGATCGAATCGAGCTCTACCTCCGCGCCGAGCGACTCGGCCAGAATCGCCCTCAATGAGGCTGCTCGCTGCGGCTGCGAGGTCGCGAGGTTCGAATCTTCCTTTGCATCGGCGCCGAGGTCGTAGAGTTCGTGTGCCCCGTCCGTCGAGTGGATGTATTTCTCGTTGTCACGGTACAGCGCGATGCGGCTGCGTCGGAACCGATACGCGTATGGATGGATGAGATCCTTGAGTCGGGAAAAGTGATTCTCGCCCAGTACGAACGGCTCTGGCCAATTGCGCGGAAGTTCCGATTCGTCGATCGCGAGGGTGTGTGCCGCAACGAGTGTCGGCACATGGACGAGGCTCACGGGTCGCTCCTCGATTCGACCTGCGGCCTGGCGCGGCTCCTTGACGACCAACGGTACGGCCATCGCCCCCTCGTAGACATCTTTGGAGTGGCCAGACAGGTGCTTCTCGCCGAAGTACTCGCCGTGATCGGAAACGACGATGATGAGCGCGTCATCGAACAGGTCGTCTTGTTTCAGCTGCTCGAAGAGGCGACCGATCTCCTCGTCGAGGGAGGCGATCGCCAGGTCGTACCAATCGATGAGCAATTGCAGTTCCCCGGGTCGGAGTTCTCCATCGTTCCTCAGGATGCTTTCGCCGATGCGCCTCTCCAACTTGGCCGAGTGGGGGGTCGTCGGCGTCAGCAGGTCGGGCCTCGGGCGCGCGTTGTAGGGCGCGTGAGTATCCATGTAGTTGATGAACAGGAAGAAGGGGCGGGTTCGATCGCGACCCTCCAGCCAGTCGAAGACACGCTGGTTGATGGCTGACGCGGGGCCTCGTTTCAAATCGTACGTATCGAAACCTTGATTCAACCCGTAGCGCTTCTTGAGATAGATCGTGTTCGCCATCACGGCGGCGGTCTGGTAGCCGGACAGCCCGAGCCGCTCAGCCAGCGTTTCGAACTCGTCCCCGAGGCCTTTCGCATTGTGGTTGATGACAGCGGCTTCGACCTCCGCGCCGGGCAGTTCGCTGTCGTTCAGGTAGTAGGTTCGCGCTCCGTGCTGGAACGGGTAGAGGCCAGTGAACATCGAGGCATGAGACGGCAACGTCCAGGGTGCGGTCGTGTGGGCATCGCGGTAGAGGGTGGCCTGGTCGGCGAACCGGTCGATCGCCGGGGAGGTATTCCTGTGGTAGCCGTAGCAA
>JAJDAM010000278.1 GCA_029261905.1 Deltaproteobacteria bacterium | reverse complement strand
GTCGTCGACTGCGGCGTACCCCGCCGCTGCGACTCTGTACGGCGAAGCCCCCGCCCAGCGCGATCGCTCGACGAGCCGAATACCCTGACCGACAAGGAGACTCCGCGCGAGGAAGTGGCGGATGTGAGGGTCCATGGCTGCGGCGAGTTCCGCGATGTTTTTCACGCGCGGACGGTGGTACTGGAGGACTTCCATGATTTGGTTCGGCGTGTGCCAATCCAGCGTTCGGTTGGAGTAGTTGTCGTGAAGAAAGAATCCGGGATCGGGGGCGATCGTCACGTCGAGCAGGATCCAGCGAAGCGATTCTGGTGCGACTCGCAAAAGTTCGCCGAGGCGATGATCCTGCTCGTAGACATTCATCGCATCGGCGCCCAGATTGAACGAGCGAATCGCAAATCCCTGCCTGGCCATTTCCTCGTCGAATACCGAAGGAATGAAGTGACGAGCAATGAGGCTCGAACCGAGGATGGCCAGGTTGAAGTCACGCCGTGGATCCGCGAGTGCAGCGAGTCGCGACCGCTCGATCGAATCGAAGTCGACGAGAAACGAGAGAGCGAACGTGCCCCAGCCCAACCCGAATAAAGCGCTCGCAACCAGAGCCAGCGTTTTGGCGGCACTCATCCCCGCATCCCGAAGGTTTCGTGCGGTGCGCGCTCCATTGAGGTGGGCATCGTTGAGTTGGATAGCGAATTCGCTCCAATCGCGCGTTTCGGGCTTCGCGACGACTTTGCACGAACACCACTGCACGAGGCTCGCATTCCGTGCCGCCTGGACCTGCCGCGAGCCCCGCGGCCCAAAGGCGAGCTAGCCTTCGACTCGATGGACGCGTTAGGCCCGCGACTCGGTGCGTTTCGGACTTCGTTCGGAGTCGTGTGGCCGCTGTCGGGGTTCTTGGCGTTTGCGCTGTTTCCCCTGGTCATCCGTCAGATCGTCACAGCCGACTCGCCGAGCCTGCTGATGGCCGTCGCCGCGTTGTCGAGCCTGCTGCTCGTACCTCTGTTGCTGGTTGTTTTCCTCGCGCCACTGATCTGGATCTATCAAATCCGGGTTCACGAGCTGGGCCTCAGAGGGTTCACCGCGAGTGGCCGATTCGTATCTGCGCGCTGGTCGACGCTTCTCGAAGTCAGCCCGGTGGGGATACCGGGAATGCGCTACCTGCGCGTGCGTACCACCGAAATCGGCGTCGAGCTCTATCTTCCTCGAGATCTCGACGATTCGGAGAAATTCGCGCAGCTCGTCGCAAGTGCCGCTGGACCGCTGAATCCTCTCTCCCGATTCCTGGAGAGCGACCTCGCCTAATCGCCAGCGGGGGTCTGACCCTCTTTGATCTGTTGCATCTGGTCGAACGTCACCCACTGCACTTCGTCCTTCGGCCCGTTACGGCGATCTTTCTCGGATACGCGCATCCAGCCACCGGTTGCGCCTTGCACGTACAGCGATTCGCTCTTCATTCGGTCGAATCGCGCTTCGGCGGCAGCGTCGCTCTCGACGGCTTTGGCGCGCAGGGCTTCGCGTTGGGATGCCGTCAGGTCATCGACGAAGGTCGGAACAGCATCGTCGGCTGGCTCACTTTCATCAGCGACGACGTCCGGCCTCGCTGACGGGAATTCGTCCAGCGGAGTTCCGCCCGGCATCAGAAGCCGCTCCCACTCCTCATCGCTGACCTGTCGCGCGATCGCGATGGATTCGCCTTGCGCGATCCGGGTCATGGTTTCTTCGAGATCCGGCCGTTGGTCTTCGTTCGCGGCGATCAGCGCGTCCCCGGGCAGAAGTCCGTAGCGCGCGGCCGGTGAATCGGGAAGTGTGGCGGTGACTCGATAGAAGTTGGGTCCCGGATGAAGGAACAGTCCCACTTCGTGGGTCTTGGCGTAGCTGACACCCATGAAGGTCATCTGCGAGCGTTCGCGGCGCAGCCACATGCGTTCGCGCGGATAGTCGATTCGCACGATGAACTGACTGAGCGTGTCGTAGCCGGCAACCGAATCGGTGTTGGTGCCTTGGTTGTACCAACCTCTGGGCGCGACGATCACCGGTGTCGTCCCCAATTCGAAACCCCCGAATTCGAAATTGTCCGAGTGGTGGAAGTTCACTGCGACCGGCCCGATGACGGATCCGAAGGATCCGAACGGTGGCAACGCATCGACATCGATATCGAGCTTCTTGGCCGCTTTTCCAGAGAGGATCAGCGGGTCGTGGGCCCCGGTATCGAGCAGGACACGGGTCGTTTTCCCGTTCATGCCGATCTTCGCGATCGGCCGGCCCGAAACGATTTGCAAAGGCACGATGGCCTCGTTTTCGGCATCGACCTCCTTGGGAACGCGGAACTTCTTTGGATCGATGAATCGAACCGTGCGCGCACCGAAGTCGAACTCGACCACGTACTTCGCCAGGAAATTTCCGCCGAGCAGTCCGTACTCGAATCCCGTCTTCGATCCGGAATCGCTCGTAGACGTGTCGACCCAAAACTGCAGGTCCCGGCCCAGCGAAGTCCCCCGACGGTACGGACTCGATTTGTGCGGCCGCACCGTCACACCCAGAGCACGCGCCGCGAGCGGTGTCAGCGTCGAGAATGTCGCCCCCGTATCGAGAATCAACTGCAGCGGTCGATTTCCCTCGGGAGCCAGATCGACGACGACACGGTTCGGCTCGCCGGTGTCGATGAAGGGGAGGGTGCCAATAACTGCTTCATCGGACGGCTCTGGCGCTGGTTCCGCGAGCGCGACCACCGCGTTGGAAATCACGAGCAATAGCGACAGAATCGCAATAGGACCCCACACGCTGTGTGAACTGGGCGACCTGTTCATCGAAATCTCCTGGGGCACCGCGGGATAGCCTTCGAACGGCTCGTCGCCTACCGATTCTCCAGTC
>JAJDAM010000277.1 GCA_029261905.1 Deltaproteobacteria bacterium | reverse complement strand
GGTCATCGCGGCGACAGCCGTGCCTACCTGATTCGGCGCAGTCGCTGCAACCAACTCACGATCGATCACGAACTCACCGAATCGGTCGGCAACGGAAGCAGTCACCCCAGTGAGTTCGACGTCTTTGCCGTCGATCTCCGACCGGGTGACATCGTCGTGCTCTGCACGGACGGCGCAGAAGACGTGGTCGAAGATGACGCAATCGTTCGGACCGCATCCGAACTATCACCGAGGATGCTGGCCAGCCGGATCGTCAGCGCGGCCCATCGCCTGGATCCGTCCCGGGACGCGACCGCCGTCGTGGTTCGGGTGGGCGGCGAGCGCGAGTTGGGCTGGCTCGAACTCTCGCGACTGCCGCTGGGCACCGCGTATGGACACACGTTGGAACTGGCCTGAAGCCAGCCGGGCACCGTGCCGGACAGCGGCCGTTGCTCGATTTGAACGTCATCGCCTACTCTCGCACCGAGTTCTTGTTTGGTGGCCCCCGTTCCACTTCGGGGGAAGGACCCCATGATTCTGAGAGGACGGGGCATCAGCCCGGGCGCATTCGAAGGACGAGCACACGTTCTCGATGTCGGCTCCTGGATGGTCGCAGCCTCCGGGATCGCGGCGACCCGAACACCTGCCGGGGAAGTGGAGCGGCTGCGCGCTGCACTGGCGCGCGCCGACAAGCAGCTCGGCCGCGTCAAGCAAGAACTTCGCGGGCGTATCCAGAGGACAGACGCCGAGATCTTCACCGCGCACCTCTCGATGATGCGCGATCCGGTACTCATGAGACGCATCGAAGTCTCGATTGAGCACGAAGGTCTCTCTGCGGAAGCCGCGGTAGCGAATGCCGCCACGGCGCTCCACGAGGAATTCGAGTCCAGTCCGACCGACATGGTCCGCGACAAGGCCCCGGACGTCCTCGACATCTGTCACCGCTTGCTTCTTTGTCTCGATCCCGCAGTCGAGAGCGAGAGCATCGCCGGGGAGCCCACCGTCCTGGTCGCCTCGACGCTCACACCCTCGGAACTCGTTCGGTTCGCTCACCGCGGACCGTGCGCTGCGCTGACCGGAACCTGTGGGGATCGCTCTCACACTGCCATCCTTGCGCGTTCGCTGGGGGTTCCGCTGATCGCAGGAATCCGCGGAATGCGCGGAATCGTGAAGGAAAACTCGCGCGTCCTGCTCGACGCGGGCCGGGGTCTCGCGCTGGTCGACCCGACCCCGGATCTGCAAGCGGAAGTACGACGCATCCAAAAGGCCATCATCCGAATCGAGCGTCAACCCGATGCGCCCCGACAGCCGATTACGCTCGATGGTGTTCACGTGAGGTTGGCCCTGAACATCAGCGGGCCGACCGAGGCAGAACTCGTTCCGCGGCTCGGGGCAACCGGCGTAGGCCTGTTCCGCACGGAATTTCTGTACATGAGCCGCTCGGACTGGCCCGACGAGTCGGAGTGCCTGGCCGCCTACGAGGCGACGGCCGCGGCGATGGGCGACGGCGAACTCCACGTTCGTTTGGCCGACTTCGGCGCCGACAAGCGACCCGAGTACGCCGACTTTCCAACGAGCCGGAATCCGAGCTTGGGAGTCCGCGGCGTCCGACTGCTGCTCGAACGCACAGACATTCTGGGCCCGCAGGTGCGCGCTTTGGCGGCGTTCGCCAAGCGGCGTCCGGTGTCGGTTCTCGTTCCGATGCTGGACACGGTCGACACACTGCGGCGTCTGCGAAAGACGATCGCCCGATTGTGTTCAGTGCGAGAAGAGGCGCTGCCTTTTCAGCTCGGCGCGATGATCGAAGTCCCAGCGGCCGCGCTGTCGATCGAGGAGATCCTGTCCGAAGTCGAACTCGCTGCCATCGGCCTCAACGACCTCACACAGTACCTGATGGCTGCGGATCGCGAGGACGAAGCCGTCCAGCAATACCACGACGGGCTACAGCCCGCCGTCCTTCGTCTCGTCCGGTCGGTCGTAGTAGCGGGAGAAGCCGCAGCAAAACCCGTCAGTGTTTGCGGCGAACTGGCTGGCAATCCCGCATTGACGGCCGCACTGCTCGCCGTCGGCATTCGACGCTTCAGCGTCTCGAGACCCGACTACGGCCTCGTCGCCAACCTGATCGAGGGACTGGCGATCTCGAAACTCGATGCGCGACGCGAAGACCTGCTGCGTGCCGCAACCGGCAGTGAGGTCCGACAGATTCTGGAGGAATTCGCGGCGTGAGTCGGAACTAGGAGCCTGACCCAAGACTGTCGCGGGAAGGTCCGGGCGTCGATGCGCGCTGCTGGCAAGGCGCTCGATTGAGCCCTAGCAACGCTAGGGCGATTGAGAGCAACGCAGACAGCAGTGATGCAGCGGCGTTCGGCCGACGCGACAGTCTTGGGTCAGGCTCCTAGGTCAACGCCGCTCGGGAATCGCCGAGCTGTTGTTCTCAGGCACTACCGGGACTCCCGAGCGACCACGCGAACGCCATCGCTGATGGCGTCGCTCGGATGAGTGATCACGTTTTCTCCCTCAGAGAGACCACTCGCGACGGCGACGGCCTTCGGAGTTCTCGCATCGATTTCGAGAGTCCGAACTCTCGCTCGACCGTCCTCGACGACGAAAGCGGCCCAGTTTTCCCCGCGGCGGAACAGGCTACCCGTTGGTATCTGAACTACACCTTCGCCTTCCCACACGACGATGCGGGTCTCTACGCGGAAACCGTCGGCGAGCCCTGCGCGCTCGGCGGCTGGCGTCACGAGGTCGACGACTACGTTGACGCGTTTTTCTTCGACGCCGAGAGCAGAGATCTTCGTGAATCCCGATGGCTCGACGATCCGTACTCTGCCTTCGAGGGTGCCATCACCACCCCAACGCTCGATGAGTGCACGGGCGCCCGTCTGGATTCGGACCGCGTCGCTCGAAAGATAGTCGGCGACGATTTCGAGTTCGTTCACGTCGCCGATTTCGACCAACGCCTCTCCCACTCCGACCACCGATTCACTCTCGCGGATCCGACGTAGCACGACGCCGTCGACGGGCGCGAAGACTGAAATCGGGGCATCGCCATCGCGGCCCGGGTTGCGGACATCGAGCAGGCGCGCGCGTGCACTCGCCAATCGGTGGGTGGCGCCCTCGACTGCGTGCTCGGACGCTTCGAACGACTCCTTCGCTCGCGTCTCTCCAAGTTCCGCAGCCTCGCGTTGATCGTCTGCCAGGTAACCCTGCCCGGCCAGTCTTCGAGCCCGATCGCTTTCCCGCTTGGCGAATTCGAGTTCGGCTCTGTTGCGAGTGTGGTCATGCTTGGCTCGTTCCAGGTCGGACTCCGCGAACCGGATCTGCTCCTCTGCCGCCGCGCGACTTCGCGGGTCGAGCAGCGCGGCGGTTCCGGGCTGGAGGACTGCGAGCAGCGTCTCGCCGGCCACGACGGGATCTCCCGGCTCGAGTTCGATGCGAAGCAGTCTCCCCAACACCGGCGCAGAGACCACGAACCGCTCCCGCACACGCGTTTCACCCTCCTCGTCGACCGTCACCACGAGCGGCCCGCGTGTCACCGACTCGATATCGGCAAGCTCGGGGCGTGGCCACAGCATCCAACCGAGCGCTGCAACGAACAGCACAAAGAACGCCCCCCAGGTCATCCATCGCTTGTCAGTGTGATTCATCACATGCCTTTCGTTTGCGGGTCTTCTGTATTCCCGGGCGTTCATCATTCACGGGTCTTCAACACTGCGACCAGATCCAAATGGTCGAGCCGCCGACGGACCAACAATCCCGACAAGAGCGAGGCCACCACGATCGTCACGATCGCCCAACCATAGGTCGAGGGTTCGATGATCAGCGGGATCCGGTAGAGCTCGTTTTGCAGCATGGTGAGCGTCAGCCACGCCAACCCCCACCCGCAGACAATCCCAATCGGGATCGCCGTTACCGTCACGAGCGCGAGCTCGCCCAACAGGATGAGGGAAACCTCGCCTCGGGTGAGCCCCAACACGCGGAGGCTTGCGAGATCTCGCGACCGCTCTGATAGAGAGATGCGCGCGGCGTTGTAGACGACGCCGATCGCGATGATGACCGAGAAGCCGACGTTGAACAGGATGATCCGCATCATGTTGCTGCGGACGGTCTCCCGAAAGCTGCGCAGCGCCGCGCGCGTCAACGCGACACCAGCGACTCCCGGAGTCCGTTTGAGCTCTCGGTAGAGAGCCTTTTCTTCGCTCGAGTCGATGCTCAAGAAGCCGCCGGAGAGGTTCCCACCCTCGCCTAACAGCCGAGCGAGCGCGCTCGACTCCATATAGGCGGAGAGGCCGAGGAAGTCGTCTACGAGAGCGGTGATCTCGACCTGGCGGCGAGGCCGGGCGCCCTCGAGAACCTCGACCGTAACGCGCTCCCCCAACTTTGCGCCGAGCAACTCGCCGAGTGAGGCCGAAAGAATCAGGCCGTCCGGGGCCAATTCGACCGGGCCAAGATGGCGGTCGACGATGCGGCCCAACTCGGGTTTCTCGATCATGCCCATGATCGCAACTTGCCGTGACCGGTTCTCGAATCGAAGCCGCGCAGCAACGGCGCGAAACGGCTCCACGGCAAGCACGCCCGGGAAACGCGCGAGTTCGTGGCGTGATCGTTCCGAGCGGGGTTCTACGAACGTGACGGTCACATCGTGTCGCTGGGTGACGTCGAACTGCATCTTCATCAAATAGTCGATCGCATCGATGAAGAACGCGCCCAGCACCATCAGCGCGATGGCCATTCCCACGCCGAATGCCGAGAGGATGAAGCGCCACGGACGGCGAGCGATGTTGCGAAGCACCATGCGTCCGGATGGTCCGAGCACACGTTGCAGACCGAGACGCTCGAGCCGCGTCGGCTCGAATCGGGCCGGGGCCTCGGGGCGCATCGCCTCCGCCGGGGGCAAGCGGACGGCGCCGCGAACGGCACCGAGCGAGCCCACGGTTGCAGCGGTCAGGCTGATGGCGGCTGCCAGCAGCGCGATGCCGGGCTCCAGTTCGTAGATGTAGTCCGGAAAGCGAAAGTACTCGGCGTAGATACTCGTCAGGCCCATACCCAGTCGCGCGCCAGCGATGTTGCCGAACAGCGCGCCCACCCCCGCGATCACCGCAGCAATTCCCAGGTAGTGGAGCGCCAC
>JAJDAM010000276.1 GCA_029261905.1 Deltaproteobacteria bacterium | reverse complement strand
CGGGCCGGCCGGATTCCAGCCGTTGTCGAGACACTGCTCTACGGCGACGGGGAAGTGAAGCTGGAGTTCTGAGGCCCCGATCGATTCAATCGAGTCGGTACACGCGAACCGCCGTGTCGTGGAACAGCGCTGCGCGCTCGCTGTGCTCGAATCCCTGGGTGAGGTGTTTGAAACAATTCCAGAGGACCGTGTAGGAACACGATGCCTTGTCGACCGGAAAGTTGCTTTCGAACATGCAACGCTGCGGGCCGAATGCGTCGATGCAATGGAGATAGTACGGCCCGAGGGTGCTTGCGAGTTCTTCGGACGATGGCGGTCTCTCGCGCTTGTGCCAGCCGAAGCCGCAGATCGGCATCTTCAAGCCGCCGAGCTTCACGCTGACGTTGTCGCAACGGGCGATCTCCGTTATTGCGCGCTTCCAATCCCGAAAGACCTCGGCGCGCTTTGCTTCGAACGGCCCGATGCCGAGCGGTCCGCCGACGTGATCGAGAATGATCGCGGTGTCCTCGAATGCGCGTGCAAGAGCGGTGAGTTCGTCGATCTGTGTGTGAAAGAGCCACGCATCGAACGAGAGGCCGTGCGACGCCAGGCGCGCGAAGCCTTCCCTGAAGACGGGATCCGCCAACATGTGCGGCGGAGGCGCCGAGTGCGAGGGGCGAATCTGATCGCTCGGATGCCACGCCGCTGAGTGTCGTATGCCGCGAAAGCGATTCGGGCTTGCCGCGACGTGTGCCGCGAGCACCTCGTCCACGGCGGCGCCCAACAGCAGATTGGCGTGCCCGACGATCCCGGCATTCGCCCGCATCGCGCCGTAGCCGCCGCTCGCGCTCTGTGCGGCAATGCCCTGCACGAACTCCGTCTCGCCGACGGGCCGAAGCGCTTCCGCACCGTCTGCGCAGTACATCGAGCCGCACTCTACGAAGACCGTCTTTTCGATCCGATGTGCTTTCGTATCCGCCAGGAGTTCATCGAGCAGATACCGACTCCCGGGATGATCCCACAGGTGATGATGGGGATCGCAAATGGGCAGGTCGGGTTCGATCGCCTCCTCTTCACCTGATGCGAGCCACGCCTGCTGGGTCGCTGCCGATTGGACGGTAGTCATCTGCTCCTCCTGGATGCGAGCACGCTCGGAAAACGCCCGGTGGTGGTTTGCGACATTCTAGAGCGCGCGCTCGCCGGGTCGCGATCGAAATTGCTGCGCGCAGATCGGTAGGGTGGATCGAACGGTCCGGCCCGGTAGAATCCCATCTCGACCCAACCCGACTGCAGGAGCAACCAATGGCCGACTTCAGTGCGATTCCGTGGATCGCAGAACACATCGAGTTGTACCGGACGGATCCCGAAAAGGCGCACATGTGGGACTCGGCGCCGTTGGGTGGGCCGGGGCTGCTGCCGACGCTGTTGCTGACGACCCAGGGGAGAAAAAGCGGCGATCCGCGTGCGCTGCCGTTGATCTACGGCGAATTCGATGGGAGCTACGTCGTGATCGCGTCGAAGGGAGGGATGCCGACGCACCCGCTGTGGTTCCTGAACCTCGAAGCGACACCGGAGTGCGAGATGCAGGTCGGCACGAAGCACGTTGTGGCGCGAGCCCGGGTCGCAGAGGGCGATGAACGCGCGCGGCTCTGGGCGAAGATGGTCGAGATCTACCCGCCCTACACCGATTACAAGAAGGCGACCGAGCGTACGATTCCGGTCGTGGTGCTCGATCCGGTCTGATTCCAGCCGACGCTCGAAACGCCTCGGCGGCCGGGCAAACGAGATTCGCCGTGCGAAAGCGGATCGGTAGCGGCTCGCACCTCGCGCCCCCGGTCTATTGCGTCGGAATCTTGCGAATGTCGTCCAGGTCACCGAGCCATGTCAGCGCGGATCGGCACCAGACCTGCGCGACGGGCGGCAGTTCGGCGCGTTGAGCCAGGGTCCCTACGCGCACACTGTAGAATGTCGGCCCATCACCTTGGGTCATGCCGTAGACATGAGTGCCGCAGTTCGAGCAGAAGGCCAGTCCGCGGGGCTTGCCGCTCTCGGCCACTTTGTCGTAGGTCACGGGTGCACCGGCGAGTAGCCGGAACTGCTCTTCGGGTACGAGCACACTCGTGCGAAACGCGGATCCCGAAAAGGTCTGGCAATCGGTGCAGTGGCAGATTACGACTCGCTTGGGATCGATTTCGGCTTCGAAGCGAATCGATCCACAGTGGCAGCTTCCATCGACATGCATGACGATTTCCTCTCACGCAGAGCTGCGATTCAGTCGCCCAGATAGCCCGGCTGCTGCGAAATGCTCGTGTGCGTCTTCTGGCGCACGGCATTGATCCGCTCGCGCTCGATTTGGGCTGCTTCCGGATTGACTGCGGGTTGGCTGAACCCTGTGTACAGGACTTTGCGACCCCTCGTGACCGGGGGCTGGCTCATGTGTTGAGTACAGCTAAGGTGTACGGTCACATCGCCGGTCTTCGTCGGCAGGTCGATTGCTTCGAGGTCCAACCCCGGTTGCATGCACGGGGCCGGCCAGATCAGAGCACGGTGGCTGCCGGGGACTACGCGCAACTGGCCCGAGTTGGCGTCCGCACCATTCACCGAAATACCCACCGTGAGTGAGCAGCACTCGTACGAGTGGCGCCCCAGGCTGCAGTCCTTGTGCCAGGGCACATCGGAGATCCCTTTGACGACACCAATGGGTTTTGCCAATGCGCCGACGCGCGAACCCGACGCCCGCCGCGATTCGTGGCCAATCCCCGGGATTCCGCCGATGCGCTGGAATCGATCCTCGTCGATCAGATCGACGGTCGTCTTGGAGTAGCGGTCGAAACCTTCCATGCGGACGAGGTGCTCGACGCCGTCTTTCGTGGTCGCGAACCAGGCTCGGTCGTCGCCCTTTTGGAAGTGGGGCGCCGCAACCGGGAAGTCGGCTTCGACCGCGCGCATTTCCTCCTCGCTGAACAGTCCTTCGATGTGCAGATACCCGGCCTGTTCGAGAAATTCGCGCATCTCTTCGTCCGAGTCGTCTGGCGTGAACGTTCGACGGATGTCGCCGTCGAACGTCACGTCGCCCCGGGAGTGAATGCGGCGCGCCTCGAGCGCGGAGCGCAGCACCAGCCACCAGTTCAAGAAGTCAGGCAGGCCGCCGACCGGCATGTCGAGCAGACGGTTGCTCATCAGTGCGATGGGTGTGGTCTGGTCGTAGACAATGTCGGTCAGTTGCAGAGTGGTCAGGCGCACGCGGGGTGTGCGGTCTTCGTCGCGATGGCCCGCGCGGACCGAGACTCGATCGCTGTCCCACTGCAGCGTCCAGGGCTCGCCGTCGGTCTCTACGCACAATGCTGTCAGCTCCAGATCACTCGCGGCCGGTGCGATCAGCGC
>JAJDAM010000275.1 GCA_029261905.1 Deltaproteobacteria bacterium | reverse complement strand
TTCCAGGGTGCGGCGGCCTTTTGCGGTGAGCCGATAGACGCGTTGTCGGCCGTCGGCTTCGCCGATGGTGGCGCGGACGAGTTCTCGCTCGAGTAGCTGCCGGAGCGTTCGCGAAACGGCCGCCGGGCTGCAGGAACGGCGACGGGCGAACATCGATGGCATGAAGCTCTCGTCATCGACTTCCTCGAGCACCTGCCATTGGGTCTCGGTGATCCCGGATTCACGGGCGAGTTGAAGCCTGCGCTCCGCGAAGAGTTCTGCGACGCGTTGAAGTGCGGCGATCGCGTCGAGGGTGTCCTGGCCTGGCTGTGCCACGCTTGCTCCTGGAAGTCGGGTGTTGCTGGATTTGACTCGGGATATCGGTCCTGCCCGCGAGGGACGGGAATCGAAACGAGATACTTGCGGGTAGTATATAGTTAACTATAGTTAATCATATATACAGAACAATGAAAGGATAGACATGGACCGAAGTCAATCGATTCAGCGCCAATTTGGCGCCGCCGCAGAGCGTTACGCAACCAGTAGCTATCACCAGAGGAGTCCGGATCTCGAGAACATGTTGAAAGCGGTCACGCTCTCGGGTAGCGAGCAGGTTCTCGATGTCGGGACGGGCACCGGGCATACCGCTTTGGCGTTCGCGCCGCAGGTCGGCTCAGTCATCGGTCTGGACATGACCGAGGCCATGTTGGCCCAGGCGCGGGAACTTGCCGTGCAGCAGGGGGCGAGCAATGTGAGTTTCGAACTCGGCGATGCGATGGAACTGCCCTATGACTCCGACCGATTCGATCTGGTCACCTGCCGGGTCTGCGCCCACCACTTCGCTGACGTTCAGCGCGCCGTCGCCGAGATGGCGCGCGTGCTGCGGCCGGAGGGTCGTCTCCTGGTCGTCGATACCGTGTCACCGGAAGACCCGGCCGAAGACACCTATCTGAATTGCATCGAGTTGATTCGCGATCCATCGCACGTTCGGAACTACAGCGTCGCCCAGTGGATGGGGATGCTCGAAGCCGTGGGGTTGGCCGCGGAATACAGGGGGACGTGGGCGGTCCTGCTCGATTTCGACGAATGGGTCACACGGATGGGGACTCCCGAGCTCGAGCAATCGGAGTTGCGGGCATTGTTCGATCGCGCACCCGACCTGGTTCGAAAGGGGCTCGGTATCCGCAGTGGGGACTACTACGGGTTCGAGATTCCGATCGCGATGGTGGAGGGACACAAGAGGGGCTGAGGGGCGTTCGTCCCGAGCGGTTCCGCGAGTTCACTGCATGGTTTCGACTGCATCCCGCGGGAGTCGGGCCTGCGGGTATACTCGTGGCGCGCGCCGAAAAGGCCGGATTGCAGCCGGCAACCCGGAGAAGGGGACGAAGATGTCGCAGGGACAATCGAGACAGCTGAGTGAGCGGACTCGCGAAGTCTATGAAGAGGTCGTTCAGGGCGACAAGGGAGAATCGGTTCTCGAGGCGCTGCAACACACGGAGGCGCTGGTTTCGAGTGCCGAAACCGATGAAGAGCTGCGGGCCACCCTCGACATCGAGAAGGTCCGGCTCAGCGACGTCATCGACGCGAAGTCGAAGCTTCAAGACACCGTGGGAACGCTGATTGCGGGCTATGACAATCTGACGAATGCGCTCGGTGGCGACATCGACAGCATGAAAGACGTCACCTGGCGCGAGAAGCTCGTAGGTTTGTTCTCGACCCGCTCGGCTCGCGAAATGCGCGAGCGTCGCGTGCAGCGGGCAGACATCGACACGCAGCTCCAAGACCTCGTATCACAAACGCAATCGATCGGGAACCTGCTCGCAGAACACGCCGAGGTACTCAACCGCGAGTATGCGGGTGTGGGCGGAATGCTCGAGAAGCAGCAGAACGAACGGAAGACCGAGACCGCCGCATTCGAACAGGCCGACCGGCAACTCGACGAAATCAATACCCAGATCAGCGAAAAACGCGAGGCGCTCGCGGAGTTGACCGGAACCGCCCGTGCCGACGCCGACGTCGAATTGCAGGGCCTGATCAACCGAGCCAACGCGCTGACGGAAAAGCGCAACACGTCTTTGTCGAACGCGCAGACTCATGAGTTGTTCATCGAAAACCACAAGATTGCTCTCGACAGCTTGATGCGGCAGAAGGCGGCCCAGCGCATCCTGATCGACAAGCTTCGGATCTCGACCGAGAACCGAATCGTTCAGTACGCTGCAACTCTCGAATCGATCAAGACGGCCGCGCAACAGGAGTCGGCACACGCCCTGAACGAGATCGGAACCGATGTCGACGAGGCGACCTCGCGAACGATGGCCCAGGTCGGAGCGGCATCGGATCGCGCTATCGCGGACATGCTGGAGCGGCACGTCGCCGATGTCGGGAAACGCCGCGTCACCCAGGCGGATGTCGCCCGAGCAGATGCCGAGTTCACGCGAAGGTTCGCGGAGGTCGCCAAGCAGTTTCTCGATGCAGAGAAGGCCGAGTGAAACCCTCGAGTGAAATCTGGCGCGATTTCAATGTCGACGAGAATTGTGTCGCCCTGCTCGGAGAGGACCGAACGCGGGTGTATCTTTCGCAGATTCGCCGCGCGCTCGTCGCGCTCGGAGACGATCTGCGGGCGCAACCGAGTGTGACTGAAAGCGAGGGCACAGCGGTTGCAGCGTATCTCGAGCGGCTGGCCCAGACGTACGAAGTACTGGGGCTGCGCCACTTCTTTCCCGAAGCGGCCGGGCTGAAGATCGACACGACCGATTCAGGCTTCGTTCACTTCAGCACGCTGCTCGAGTTGGCAGCGGATATCGACTCGCGAGACGAGAAGCTCGCGCAGCTCGGGGCTGTGGGCGAAATCAAGCGCGCCATGCTGGACGAGATCGTGAATCATGGCGTCCATCCGCGCCGGCTCCAGATCGATCTGATGCAACGCCTCTACCTCGAGTCAGTGAGCGCCGAGAAGACGATTCGAGCCTTCATCGCAGGGAAGCTCGAGCGCGTCGGGAAATCCGACAACTACTTCTGGTCGTTTTCGACTTACGACCGGGCACTCAATCGACCCTTCGTGTATCTGCTCTATTTCAGTTATGCGAGCGATTCGAGTGACGGACTGCGCGAAGATTCCGAAGCGTTCGCGGAGATCCGATCGGCGGCGGAGCACGGCGCGCTGGGCCGGATCGGGCTGCTCGGGTTTGCCAACGGCCTCGACCACAAGATCGACCGCATCAGCCCCAAGCTCGTCAAGCGGTTGATCATTGGTCCGTACTGGGCACCTCAGCTGACCAGCACCGAAGGTGAGATCGGCGAACTGCTCGAGTCGTTTGCCGATCGACTTCCGTACGCGATGCGCTGGGAGACCGAGACGCTTCTGTCAGAAAGAGAAACCCAGGTCGGTGCGGGATGGTTCACGAAGGGGCGGACCCGCCAGGTGTTCTGGATACCCAAAGATCCGGAGTTGTCTGCCCGCGGGGTCAGCCAGGTCGCGCGATCACTGGCAGTCCCAGCATGGCTTGCGCAACAGATCGAAGCAAACGGAACGGTGCCGGATCACCGGTGCGTGTCGATTCCGCAAGTCGGGGCAGCCTAGATGCCGTCGCGAAGTACGGTCGGCGTGACGGAACGGGATCTCGAAAAGCACCTCGCTCGCGCGACGAGAGAGATCGAGGGGTTCACCGCCCGCGTCCAATCCGCTCCTGCCGAGCCGGAGCCCACCACTCGACTGGGCGCTCGCAGGGTCGCGATGCGACCTCTGCAAAGCGTCGACCCGCCTCGATCAGCCGAAGTCAGCTTCCGCCAGGCCGATCGCATCCAGTCGATGGCGTCGAGTGAAGCGTTGCTATCCGAGGTGGAGAACCGCGTACTGAGCGTGATTCGCCGCGCCAACCCGGTC
>JAJDAM010000274.1 GCA_029261905.1 Deltaproteobacteria bacterium | reverse complement strand
GCGCGGTGAGTTGATCACGCCGTATTGGATCGCGCGGGTTCGCGACGCCGAGGGCATCAGTCTGGCGGTGCCCGAACGCATCGAGCCACGCGCGGTGTGGTCGCGCGAAGTCGCCGACCAGCTGCGCGAGATGATGGTGAGCGTGACCGCAGACGGTACGGCGAGGCGAGGCTTTCACGACCATCGAGGGCGGCCCGTGCTGGGGGGCGTCTCGGTATCGGGAAAGACGGGAACGCTCCGCGGTAGCGATCCCACCGGTCTCTACCAGTGGTTCATCGGGGTTGCACCCGCGGATGATCCACAGGTCGCGATCGCCGCGGTCGTCGTCTCGAGCAAGGGCAGAAGCAGCAGTGCGACCCAACTCGCCGCGGCCACACTGCGCGAAATCTTCTGCGACAACGACCACTGCGATGGTTCGCGATCCGATTGGCTGGGAGCACGTGTCCGTACACGTCGCGGAATCGAATTGGAAGAGGCCGCCGTGCTGGCTGCCGCTGCGGCCGCAGAGGCGGCGGCCAAAGGGCGCGAAGCGGAACTCGCCAAGATGTTCGAAGCGCACGAACTCGACCAGGCCCCTCGACTCGTCGGTGATCCACGCATCGATTTCCCGCGCCGGCTGCTCCGGTATCGAGCCAGAGGCAAGATCGTGATCCTGCTCGAACTCGATCTCGACGGCGAGATCCTCGACGCGCGCATCGATTCATCCGATCTGCCGCTCTTCAACAACTTCGTGCTCGATCAGGTCCGCGGCTGGAAATTCACCCCTCCGACACACGAGGGCCGCCCGGTACACGCCCGCGCCCGGCTACCCATCCCGATCAGCATCAACTAGGAGCCTGACCCAGCGTCGATGAGAGACGGCAATTCAGGTCAAGCTCGCAGCGCTCGAGTGCGCGCCGCGAACGGCGCGGATCAATCGATGAACAGGTTCGCCGACACGCCCTGGCGAACCACGACGACTTCGGGCCCGTCGGAGTAGAGCGGCATTCGGTGTGCGAGCCAGCGCTCGGGTGCGTCGGGATCGAACCAGAACGAGAGCTTCGGCGTGACGCTCCGTGCAATGAACGACACCAGAGTTCCGAGATCGGGGCCGAAGCGCACTTCCACGAGCTCGTGGTCCTCGGCATTTTCCTTCTTTCGACTTACCACGTTGGCTTGGAAGTCCATCAGGCGCGCCCCGCCGCGGCACAGCAACACCTGGAAATCGACGGAAGCAATGGCACCGCGAATCAGCGGATCGAACAACAGGTTCAGTGGCACATTCGCGACCCGATCGTGCTCGGGGAGCGGCACGGTTACTCGGCTGGCGCCCGATTCCACTGACGAGGTGCAGCTGCCTTCGCGCTTGTCGTGGTCGATCAGGAGAACTCCAAGTGGGGAACCCGTGGCGTCGAATGACCGCGACGACTGTGTGACCAATCGGAGGTTCTTGCCATCGTCGATCGGGACCAAAAGGGCGGTCGCGATCGTCCGTGCTCCTCCATCCACGCCGCTTTCAGCGAGCAGACGCACGTTGCCTCCGTCGAGGCTTTCGATCACCAGGTTCGCTGCGCCGAGGCGGTGCTGTTCGGTATCGAAGGTCGACGCGGGAATTCGACCGAACGCCCTCGGGTACGGAAGCACGAGTCCCGATTCCGCCGCAGCGAATCTCGGCAGGAGCGTCGGGATCGCGAAAAGCGCGACGGCACAGAAGACAGAGCCAAGTCTCGATGCGAGTGACACCCGCCTGGAGCGAGAACAAGCGTGCCGCGAGGCACACCCATAATCATGTCCCGGTAGAGCGCTACCGAAACGGCGCCAACGAATCTTCACGACGGGGAACTCCCTGTTCTGCCGGTTCTGAATCTGCTGCGTCCCGATCGCCGTGGTGGCCGGCACAGGGTGATGGCGTTGACGCGTGAATTTAGCTTCTGATAGCGTTCCCGTCTCCAGATGGGGACGAATCTCCATGAAGTTCGAATTGACCGAAGAGCAGGAGCTGCTCCGCCAGACGGCCAGGGACTTCCTGGCGGCGGAATCTCCCATGAAATCCGTTCGGGGCGTCATGGAGCGCGGCGATCCCTACGCGTCGGATACCTGGGAACGCATGTCCGAGCTCGGGTGGATGGGGCTTTCGATCCCTGAGCGGTACGGCGGCAGCGGTCTCGGCCCGATCGAATTGTCGATTGTAATCGAGGAGTTGGGCCGGGCACTCGCACCCGTTCCGTTCGTCCCGACCCAGATCGCGGCGCGAGCGATCTGCGAGGGCGGAAGCGGCGACCAGCGCGAGAAATGGCTTTCCGCCATTTCGGGCGGCGACCTGATCGGAACGCTGGCATTCGACGAGCCGCATGCGGCCCTTGATTTGGCCCTGGATGCGGCCTCGCATGCCGCCCCGGATGCGCAGGTGGGTGTCCTGGCGGCTCGCGACGCGCAGGGATGGGAGCTGAGCGGCAGCAAGTGGTTCGTTCCCGATGCGCAAGTCGCCGACCTGCTCGTGGTGACCGCTCGATCGGATCCGCGAGAACCGGAGATCGGAATGTTCGCGGTTCCTCGCGACACCCCCGGCGTGCGGATCGAGCCGATGATCTCGATGGACCCCTTGCGGAAGTTGTCCACGGTTCGTTTCGAGTCCGTACGCGTTCCCGAGTCGGCTTTGCTGGGCGGTGCTGCCGACGCTGCTGGTGCCCTTCGCCGGACACTCGATTTCGCGATGGTGGCCATCTGCGCGGAGATGCTGGGCGGTGCAGAAGCCTGCATGGAAACGTCGGTCGCGTATGCAAAGCAGCGGGAACAATTCGGTCGTCCGATCGGCAGTTATCAGGCAATCAAGCACAAGTGTGCCGATATGTTGTTTCAAGTGGAGTCAGCGCGGTCCATCACCTACTACGCAGCGTGGGCGCTGGGTGCGAATCGTGAAGAAGCGGGACTTCGCGCGGCGATGGCGAAAGCCTATTTGAGCGACGCCTACCGCAGTGTGTCGGGTGAGAACATCCAGATCCATGGCGGTGTCGGATTCACATGGGAGTACGACTGCCATTTGTTCTTCAAACGAGCCAGGAGCGATGAGATGTGGCTCGGAGATGGCGTCCATCACCGCGAACGGGTCGCACAGCTGTTGGCGATCTGATCCGGCAGTGATCTCTCGCTGGGCGACGTGCGCACACGGGACCGCCGGTTTTGCCATGCCGAGCCGGTATACTCCGCGCTGATGGCACTCGCCGAGTCGGACTCGTTGGTCGCGCCCGCGCCAGACCTTCGCCTGGACCTTCGCCTGTTGGTGATCCTGCCGGCTCTCAATGAAGCCGCTACGGTCGCGTCCGTCATCGCCGGGATCCCGAAACAGATCCCAGGCGTTTCCGAGACTGACGTGCTGGTCATCGACGACGGCAGTACCGATGCCACAGCCGAGGAAGCACGACGCGCGGGCGCCCGCGTGATTCAGCATGCTTCGACGATGGGGGTCGGCGCCGCATTCGCGTCGGGGATTCGCTACGCGGTCGACACGTCGGCAGACCTGATCGTCACGATCGATGCGGACGGGCAATTCGATGCCGCCGACATTCCGACGCTGATTCGTCCCGTCGTGGAGCGGCGTGCCGATTTCGCCAGCGCGTCACGGTTCGCGGATCCCAATCGGATCCCCGAGATGCCGGGGATCAAACGCTGGGGAAACCGGATGATCGCGCGCCTCGTCTCACGCCTCACGGGCCAGACCTTTCACGATGTTTCGTGCGGAATGCGCTGTTACAACCGCCGCGCCGCGCTGGCTCTCAATCCGATGGGGCAGTTCACGTACACCCAGGAAGTGTTCCTGAACCTGGCCTTCAAGCAGCTTTCGATCGTCGAGGTGCCGCTGACCGTCCGCGGCGAGCGCGAGCACGGCGAGAGCCGAGTCGCAAACAACCTCTGGCGCTACGCGCTCAACACGAGTGGCATCATCTTTCGCAGCTACCGCGACTACAAGCCGATGCACTTCTTCGGAGCCATCGCCGCGCTCGCCTTCCTGTTCGCCGCAGGCCTCGGCGGTTTCTTGCTCGTCCACTACTTGTCGACGGGCTCGTTCTCACCGCACAAGTGGGCTGGCTTCAGCTCAGCGGCTGCGGCGATCTTCGGGCTGTTGTTGCTGTTCATGGGCGTACTGGGCGACATGCTCAACCGACATCGCGTCTACCTCGAAGAACTGCTGTACCGCCAACGAGACCAGCACGGCCGCGGAGATTCGGGCGACTGACCATGGCCAACTGACCATGGTTTACTAACGATGGCTTACTAACGATGGCACGTACGGGGGCATCCGAACAGCCCGATGGCCAGCCGCAGGTGAAGACGCGCGACGCGGAACGAATCGCGCTCGTACTGTCAGCGGGGCGGACCGGTACGAAATTTCTGGCTGAATATCTCGACGCCAACTATCCGGAAGTGGTCGCGCGCCACGAACCGAAACCGTCTCGCTCGCTCCGGCTCGCGTCGCATGCCCACATGGTTGGCGCACTGTCGCGCGAGCGCTTGGTGGCGCTGCTTCGGCGCAAGCGGCGGCGCCACGTCGACCCGCTACACGCGACGCTGTATGTTGAATGCAATCCGTTCCTGTCGGGCTATGCGGACGTGATCGGCGAAGTCTGGACCGACCCCGTCATCATCCACATCGTGCGGGATCCGAGAGAGCACGTCCGGTCGTCGCTCAATCACGGGACAGCGACGGGCTGGAAGGGACTCGGGAACCAGTTCCTTCCGTACTGGTACCCCGATGTCGGCAGAATCTTGAATCTGAAGGGATTGGGCCCGATCGGAATGGCGGCCGGCGTCTGGGTGGTGATGAATCGATTGCTGCGCGATTCGAGCCAGCGCTACCGGCGATACTGCCTGATGCACTATGAGAAGATCTTCGACGAGAATCACACGGGGCTGCGCGAGATCTGTGAGCGACTCGGGCTCGAGTATCGCGATGCGGACGCAGCCGTGTCGCCGAACCAACGCATCAACGCGGCGCGACTGGACGTCGCCGCGCCGTGGCGAGATTGGCCTTCCGCGGACTGTCAGGAGCTCGAGCGCGTCTGTCAGCCGCTGATGGCGGAATACGGCTACGGTGACGAGCCGGAATGGCGGGCGAAGCTCGCGGGCGACGGATCCGCGTCGGGCCGACCGGGTCTCGGTCGATCATGAAAGAAGCGATCTCTGACACCAGCGAGAGAATCTTGCCCGGTCGGCAGATCTCCGTGCGGCAACATCTGCTCTATCTGCGGCACCGATTCGCGTACGCCACCGTGGCGCGAGAGCTCCGATCGACCGACCGCGTGGTCGAGGTGGGATGTGGTGCGGGGTACGGGGCGGCCGAATTGGGCGATCGGGCCGCTCGCTTCGTCGGCCTCGACGTCGACTCCCGAGTGATCGCGCACGCGACGGAAAGCAATCGATCCAATGCGTGTGAGTTTCAGCTGTATGACGGTGAGCGGATTCCGTTCGACGCTGGCAGCTTCGATGTCGCCGTCTCGTTTCAGGTCGTCGAGCACGTGCCGGACGACCTCGGCTACGTCGCCGAGATCGCTCGCGTGCTGGCGCCCGGTGGAACGCTGTATCTGACGACGCCCAATCGTGTGACTCGCGTCGATCCGGGTCGCAAGCCGTGGAATCGCTACCACCTGCGCGAGTACACGCCCACTGAACTCGATGCACTGATGCAAACCGCATTCAGCGAGGTCCAGGTGCTGGGTGTCCGGGGCAGTGAGGAAGTCGAACAGATCGAACACGAGCGGCTGCGGTCGATTCGGAAAATCGCTTCGATCGATGTGTTCGGTCTGCGCGACCGAGTCCCCGAGTGGGGAAAACAGTGGATCGCGCGGCTGGTGGAAGGCCGCAAGCCAGCCGTCGATCAGTCGCTCGGGCGCTTCGATCTCTCCGACTTCAGGTCGTCCGCAGACGAGTTGGAACGCAGCCTCGATTTACTCGCGGTCTGTCGAGAAACCGCGTCGTCCGAGTCGTGACCGTGCGCCGTTGGAACTCGCATGCACGAGTGTGTGCGCCAACGCGCGACAGGCTCGTTCCGTGAAGATCCTGATGCTCTCTTGGAACTTTGCGCCCGTCATCGGCGGGCTCGAGGATCTGGTCACGCAGCAGTTCGCCGGCTTGCGTCGCGCGGGCAACGACGTGCGGATCGCCACCGCCTACGCATCGGGCGAGTCGGCTCGAGAGGGGGTACTGCGGGCATCGCGGCCCGGAGTCGCCGCGTATCTTCTCCACGCGCTGCGCACCGGCTGGTTGCTGGCCCGTCGCTGGAAACCGGATGTGATCCTGTGTGGAAGCGTGGTGACGGTTCCGATCGGCTGGCTGCTGTCGAGGTGCTTTCGGATCCGCCTCGTCGTGATCGTCTACGGCGGCGACCTGGTGTACGAACACTGGTTGGCACAGCCGACGATTCGCTTCGTGCTGCGTGGGGCCGATCGGGTCGTCGCGATCTCGGAACAAACGCTGCGTCTCGCGAAATCGATCGGACTCGATCCTGCGAAGATGTCGATCGTGCCTCCGGGTGTCGACGTCGCCAAGTTCGACGACTCGAATCGAACGAGCGATCTGCAGTCCGACGAAGCGGGCGCATCGTATCAGGGCCGCCGCGTACTGTTGTCGGTCGGTCGGTTGGTCCGTCGCAAGGGGATCCTGGAGTTCGTCGAGC
>JAJDAM010000273.1 GCA_029261905.1 Deltaproteobacteria bacterium | reverse complement strand
CGTGATGACCTCGATCCAACGAGATCGCGATCTCGCGGTCCGCGATGCCAAGAACCAGATCGGCTTCTACTTCACCACCAAGCTGTACCACTCGATCCTCGAAATCCACGACATGACTGAGGTGGGCGCCGCGTGTCAAGCCGCACTCCGCAAGTTCGATGTCAAGGCCATGTCCGAAGCGATACCCGACGCCCTCGTCGACGAAATCGCGATCGCCTGCACGCCAGACGAAGCGAAGGACCGAATGAAGCAATGGTCCGAACTCACCGATCAACCGATCCTCTACGCACCGTCGGTCGGTGTGCCGCCGGAGCGGATGGAAAGCAACCTCGCGGCCATGCTGGATGTGTTCGGCTCGGACTGACGGTTGCTGAAAAAGGTGGCGACAATGGACGCGTTCTCCACACACGATGTCTCGAACCAGCCTGCCGAGTTCGAGAACGTAAATCTCTACCTTTCGGACCGCGCGCTTCGCGAGGGCGTGCGGCAACGCGGCGCTACGTGGGCAGACGACGACCTCGCCGAGTTCGGCGCTCTGGTCGGATCGGCCGAATTCGCCGAGTTGGGCCGCCTCGCGAATCGCTTCGAACCCGAGCTTCGTACGCACGACCGCTTCGGAAATCGGATCGACGAGGTCGAATTCCACCCGGCCTGGCACGAAGTGATGCGCGCCGCGATGGCAAACGAGGTCCACAACCTGCCGTGGCGCCGCCAACGCAGCGGTGGATTCGTCGCGCGCGCGGTCTTGCACTCGTTGTTGTCGCAGGTCGAAAGCGGCTCGTGTTGCCCACTGACGATGACCTTCGCATGTCGACCGGCTCTGAACCACCAGCCCGATGTCGCCTGCGACTGGGAACCGGGACTGCAGGGCACCGAGTACGACCCCCGGCTGATACCCGCGTCCGAAAAGAGTGCCGTGTTGATTGGCATGGCGATGACCGAGAAACAGGGCGGCAGCGATGTCCGCACCAACACCACGCGCGCCACGCCAATGGGCGGTGGGGGCCCGGGTGGCGAATACACACTGACAGGTCACAAGTGGTTCTGTTCGGCCCCGATGTCGGATGCGTTTCTCACGCTCGCGCACACCGACCGGGGCTTGTCGTGTTTTCTCGTGGCGCGGGTACTTCCCGACGGAACGCGCAACGCGATTCGGATCCAACGGCTCAAGGACAAGCTCGGCAACCGCTCGAATGCATCGAGCGAAATCGAGTACACGGGCGCCTTTTGCCGCATGATCGGAGAGGAGGGACGCGGGGTGCGAACCATCGTCGAGATGGTGCATCACACTCGTCTCGACTGTGTATCCGGAAGCACCGGCCTGATGCGACAGGCACTCGCCCAGGCGATCCACCACACGCACGCCCGCGAGGCCTTCGGCCGGCCGCTCATCGATCAGCCACTCATGCAGAACGTGCTCGCGGACCTCGCATTGGAAGTCGAAGCGTCGACCGCATTGATGCTGCGGCTCGCGCGCGCATTCGATGACGCGCCCGGTGACGACGCGGAGCAGGCGTTCGCGCGCATCGCAACCGCGGTCGGAAAATACTGGGTGTGCAAGCGCGCGCCGGCGATGATCTACGAGGCGATGGAGTGCCTGGGCGGCGCGGGCTACGTGGAGGAATCGATCCTGCCCCGCCTGTACCGGGAAGCACCCGTCAACTCGATCTGGGAGGGCTCGGGCAACGTGATGTGCCTCGATGTGCTCCGCGCGATCGTGCGCGAGCCCGGGTCCCTCGAGGCGCTGATGTCGGAGCTGCGCGGCGTGCGAGGCGAATACCGCGCTCTCGATGACTGCGTAGAAAACCTCTCGCGTGAACTCGGGAAACCCGAGGATGCGGAGAAGCGTGCCCGCAGCCTCGTCGAGTCGATGGCTACGACACTCCAGGCGTCGCTGCTCATTCGGACGGCCCCCCCCGCGGTCGCAGATGCGTTCGTTGCCGGACGCCTCGTTTCCGGCGGACGCACGTTCGGCACGCTGCCCGCCGAGCTGGATTTGGCCCCGATTCTCGAGCGCGCGAATCCGCTTTCGTAGTATTCGCTGGACCTGCCTCGATCCTCAGGGAGCTGGAGCGAGCAGTTCCGTCAAGCCGTCGATCTGGGCCAGGTCGAGCTGGACCAGCAGGTCGAGTTCTTCGTGCACCCGGGCAAGCACGCCGCCGGCCGCCGTGGGGGGCTCCATTCCGAAGTTCGCGAAGCGGGTCGACAGGTGTCCGCGGACGAACCGTCGTCCATCGCGTTCGACGACCTCGACGGGGCTCGAAACCGCGTGGTCGACACCAGCGATGGTCAGTTGCCCGTCGACGACCGGGTGCACCGTGTCATCACCCACCGTCTCGAGGGCGCGCCTGATCGCTTCGACGTCGATCGGCGCGGTGGTGAAGCGAAGGTTCGGCTGGGTGTCTGCCCCGAGGATGTCGGATACCGAGTAGTTGCGCAGGATATTGCCCGACTTCAGGCTCTTGATCGGAACTTCGACCACGACGCGGGGCCCGTCCGCGTCATTCGAGATGTCGACCATCGCCGTGACTTCGCAACTCAGTCCGACCACCACGACATCTTTCGAGATCAACATGTCCTTCGTTGTGCGATAGGCGACGCAGTGATCGTCGGAGTCGAAGATTCCCTCGTACGTGTCCGCGATGGCCGGTTGCGCCAGCAATGTGATCACCCAAACGAACCCGACCCATCTATACATTGTGCGTTCCCCCAATTGCCTTCGACGCAATCACCCGATCGCTCGGTCGCGTTCACGAGTCTACCGCTTCCGAACCGCAGGGCTTCACGGATTCGAAGGCCTCGCCGACGCGCGCTCAGCGCGCGACTAACGGGTTGGGCTGGCTGCGAGCGCAGCAAACAGATCGCAGTGAAGGCGATCGGTTCGCTCGATGGGGAAATACGTCCCACCCGTCGCGCCCGCGATCCGCGTAAGCGCATTAGGCGAATCGGCATGCACGGCCGCTCCCAGAGCGAACGTGTGAATCTGCACTCTTGTCTGGATCGCACGAATCGCCGCGCTCCTCATCCGGGGGTCATGGTTGGGATATCTGACCAGCGGGTAGGGCTGCGGGAGGACCGGGTGGGGACTATCCGACAGGAACAGAATCAGGCGCCGGGTACTCGGCGACTCGGGAGGTGTGTCGATCAGCGTCTGCAGTGCCCGACGCATTGCTCCTGCAAAATCCGTCGTTCCACCGCTGCCACGTTTCAGCGCCGAATCGAGACCGTTCTCGAGTTCGGCCACGTCTGCGGTGAGTTCGGATTGGACGATTGCGTAGACCGGGAGACCCACGGGAAAATCGTAGGGACCGGAATAGGTCACGATCGAGAAACGGACGCCGAGCGGCGCCGCGGCCCGTACCAGCGATCGCACCTCCGCAACCTGGGCCGCCAGAAGGGAGTCGTCCGTATCGGTCACCACGCTGTTGACGAGGCGACCGATGTTTCCATCGCCGTCGACGTCCGCGTCACTTGGCAACCGCGTCGAACTCGACGAGTCGATCGCGATCGCGACGTCGAGGGCTTCGATCTGGTCTACGGCCGTGCCGCCGCAATCCGAAACCGAGGCAACCGGAAGACTCTGCAATGACGGCGCCGGATTCGCGCATCCGGCGAGAACCACTGCGATGAAGACGATCGTGCTCCGCATTGGATCTACCTTCGTTTCAGTCTCTCGACTTCCCGATTTCCCGATCTCGGGCCTCAGCGTAGTTCGCGTTTCAGGATCTTGCCGGTCGGGCCCTTCGGCAGGCCCTCCGAGAACTCCACGATACGCGGGTATTTGTACGCCGCCAAACGCTCTTTGCAGTAGCCGATCAATTTTTCGGCCGTCAAGCCGGTGTCGGGACGCACCACCACGATCGCTTTCACTTCCTCGCCATGGCGTTCGTGGGGGACTCCGATGACTGCTGCTTCGATGATCGCATCGTGGGCGTAGAGCACCTCTTCGACTTCTCGCGGATACACGTTGAAACCGCCGCGAAGGATCATGTCCTTCTTTCGGTCGACGATCTCATACGCTCCGTCATCGTCGCGAATGCCAATATCACCCGAGTGGAACCAGCCGCCGCGCAGTGTCTCCTTCGTCGCGTCCGGGCGGCCCAGATATCCCTTCATCACGTTGTGACCACGGATGCAGATCTCGCCCCGCTCTCCGTCGGCCACCGGCTGGTCCTGCTCGTCGAGAATGCACATTTCGACGCCCCAAACCGGGTACCCGATCGATCCCGGCTTCCGCGGGCGATCGAGGGTATTGAAGCTCGCGACCGGCGAAGTCTCCGACAAGCCGTAGCCTTCGAGGATCTGTACCGGAAACTTGTCCTCGAACGCACGCATCACATCGACCGGCATCGGTGCGCCGCCCGACATGCAGTACAACAGACTCGACAGATCAAAATCGCGCGACGGTTCATGGTGGAGCATCGCGAAGTACATCGTCGGCACACCGGCGAACAATGTGACGCGATCGCGCTCGAGGATCTCGAACGCCTCGTCCGGTGTGAAGCGGGGCAACAGCGTGTAGGTGGCACCCGCGGCGATCGAACCGTTTTGAATCACCGTCTGCCCAAACGAGTGAAACAGCGGCAGCGTCGCCAACATGACGGTGTCGTCGGCAATCGGGATCAACCGGGGGATGACCAGCGCGCAGTTGAGAAAAAGATTCGAGTGGGTGAGCTCTGCCCCTTTGGGCTTGCCGGTCGTGCCGGACGTGTAGAGGATCACGGCGGTGTCGGATGGAGACGTCGCGAAGACGGTGTCCAACGGTTCGGCCGTTGCCATCTCGGGGATGCTGGGCCGGGCTTCGTCGCCCGCGCCGCCATCGGCCGACACGATCGGGACGTCGGCCGCGTTCGCACCTTCGGTCGCCGGACCGTCGAACAGCGAATGCGCGACCAGCAGGCGCGCACCCGAATCCTTGAGGTGGTAGGTGACCTCGGGTGCAGAGAGCAGCACGTTGAGCGGAACGACCGTGCAACCGGCATACAGGATCCCGAAGTACGCGATCGTGAACTCGGGCAGATTCGGCACCATGAGCGCGACCCGATCGCCCGGCTCGAGGCCGCGATCGCGGAGGGATCGGGCCACTCCGCGCGCTGCACGGTCGAGTTCGCGGTAGGTGATCGCACGCTCGCCGAGGCGAATGGCGACCTTTTCGGGTCGCTCAGACGCACTCCCCGACAGGATCGAACCGAGATTGAGATGCATCGTGTGCTCCTTTCGCCCTTCGGCGGCAAATCAGACGGGCAGGTCCGACCGATCGAACAGCGATTCCAGTTCTATGCCGCGCGACGCGAATGCTTCAGCGGCGCCTTCACAACGATCGACGATGCACAGCACGCGCGCGACATGGCCTCCGGCCGCCTGGACGAGATCGAGCGCTTCGAGCGTCGAGCCGCCTGTCGTGACGGTATCCTCGACGAGCGCGACGGTCTGGCCCTTTTCGAAGCCACCCTCGATGCGCTTGGCGAGGCCGTGCTTCTTGGTTTCCTTGCGCACGAAAAATCCCACCAGCGGCGTCTTCGGGTCGCGGATCGCTGCAGCGGCGAGCACAGCCGAAACCAGCGGCACGGCTCCCACCGCCATGCCGCCGACCGACTGCACGGCCGGGCCGGCTTCGAGGCGATCGAGGATCAGCGAACCCGTCAGCGCGATGCCGCGCGGACGCATCAGGGTCTGGCGCAGATCCAGGTAGAAATCGCTCTCGGCTCCGCTGGCGAGCGTCACTTTCTCGCGTCGGAAGGAAACCTCGAGAATCAACTCGAGCAGTTCGTCGCGCACGCTCTCAGCCCTCCCTTTCTTTGAACCGCTCATCGAGTGTTGGTCGACCGGTTCTCGTGGGTTCGTTGGTGATTCGAATCGGCGAGCCGACCCCTACTGCTTGCGGATCCCGAGCGCGAACTCGGCGATCAATTTTCGGTGGAGTTCACTCGTTCCCTCACCGAACTCGAGCGACTTGGCTTCGAGCAGCAGGCGACCCACCGTGTACTCCTCGGTCAGTCCGTAGCCGCCGTGGATCTGGATCGAATCCAACGCGTTCTGGGTGGCCGCCTCGCTGGCGGTGAGCTTCGCCATCGAAGACTCCATGCTCGCGCGCGCCACCCCGGCATCCTTCATGCGCCCCAACCGGTACACCAGCGCCCGCGCCGACTCGGTTCGACAGATCATGTCGGCGATCTTGGCCTGGATCATCTGGAAGTCACCGATCTTCTGGCCGAATGCTTCGCGCTCCATCGCGTATTTCACCGCCAGATCGATGCAGGCTTGCGATTGACCCACACAACGCGCGGCAACCGAATAGCGCCCCATGTCGAGCGCCGAACCGAGCACCGGGAAGCCACCTCCATCAGTCCCGATCAGGCCCTCATCGGGGACGAACGCGTCCTCGAAGTGCACTTCGGCCAGGTTGTCGCGCTTGAGCGTGCGCATCGGAAAATCGCCGATCGTGATGCCTTCAGTGGCCGGGTCGACCAGAAACGCGGTCACGCCCTTGTGTTTCTTCGCTCGATCGAGTGTCGCCACCACGAAAAACAGTCCCGCGTGAGCCGCATGTGAAATGAAGACCTTGGTGCCCGTCAACCGGTAGCCGCCGTCCACCTTGACGGCGGACGTCTGCATGTTCCCGAGGTCGGTGCCTCCACCGGGTTCGGTCAAACAGGCAGAGGTCAGACAATCCCCGCTGGCCATCAACGGCAACCAGCGTTCCTTCTGCGCCTCGGTCCCGTGGCGCAGGATCGACCCGCCAACGAGTGAATTCGTCACGGAGACCACAGAAGCCACCACCCAGTCGACGCGCGCGAGTTCTTCGCAGATCACGCCGTAGGCGCCCACATCCGTGAACGATCCCCCGTACTGCTCGGGAATCATGGGTGCGATGTATCCCAGCGGGACCAGCTTCGCGATCAAATCCAGCGGGTAGCGGGCCTCGCGCTCGTAGCGCTCCACGTGCGGCGCGATCTCTTTCTCGGCAAATTCCCGCACCGCCTGGCGGATCAGGCGCTGCTCCTCGGTCAGATCGAAATCCGCCATCCGCTCTGCGGCGTTTACAGCACTCATGCTCGCTCCGTCCCCCCCATCTGCGGCCGAAGATAGCCGGCGCAGTTCGCCTGGCACCGGGATGGACACAACCCGCTGTTTTCTATAGGATCCGCCTTCCATTTCCGGCCGCCAGGCCGGTCCTCCAGCGCCATTTCCCCCTCAACTCCGGAGCGTCGCGTGAAGAAGTCCAAAGCCCTGCCGCATCGCAACCGCGGTAAGTCCGCGCGCCACCGTGCAAAACTGAAGAAGAAGCACGAGCGGGTGCGTCGCCGGAAAAGCAGCGGCGAGCGCAAGACCTACCGCTAACCGTTCCCGCTGGCCCTCTTCCGGGTCAGCTTTTTCTACTAGCCACCTCTCAACCACCCGACTCTCCTCGGACTGGACTGGCCGATGGCCGATGCGCCTGCGTTCCAGTTCTCGCTCGACGCGCGTAGCGGCGCTGCACGTGCCGGTTCGTTCTCGACGCCGCACGGCGCCTTCGACACGCCGTGTTTCATGCCGGTCGGTACGCACGGGGCCGTCAAGGCACTGACGCCGTCGCAGGTCCGCGCCACCGGTTCGCAGGTCGTGCTGTCGAATACCTACCACCTCGCGCTTCGTCCCGGTGAAGGGTTGGTGGCGAAACTCGGTGGCCTGCATGAATTCATGAAGTGGGATGGCCCGATCCTGACCGATAGCGGTGGCTTTCAGGTCTTTTCGTTGCCCAACGTCGAGATCGAGGATCGCGGTGTTCGATTCAAGAACCCGGTCGATGGTTCGGAGATGGATCTGACCCCGGAGCGTTCGATCGAAATCCAACACGAACTCGGTGCCGACATCATCATGGCGTTCGACGAATGCTCGCCATACCCCGCCGACGCCAAGACTCTTCGCGCCGGCGTGCGGCGAACACTGGGTTGGATCGACCGTTGCGCGAAGACGCATTCGGGCCACGAGGCGAGCCAGGCGTTGTTCGGGATCGTTCAAGGCGGCGTCGATCTCAGCCTGCGGGCGTCGTGCGCTCAGTCACTGGTAGCACTCGACCTGCCCGGTTACGCGATCGGCGGCGTTTCCGTCGGAGAGGGGCACGAATTGCTGTGCCGGGTGACCGAGCATACGGCGCCGCTGCTGCCAGAACACAAGCCGCGCTACCTGATGGGCGTCGGCCTTCCCGAAGATCTGATGGCCGCCATCGGTTACGGGATGGACATGTTCGATTGCGTGATTCCGACCCGCTACGCACGCAGCGCGACCGCGTTCACGTCGCGCGGCCGGATCCGCTTGACGAACCGTCGTTACCGCAGGGACCGCTACCCGATCGACACCTCCTGTGATTGCGCGGCCTGCGCGGAAGGTTTTTCGCGTGCGTACCTTCATCACCTGTTCGCGGCCAACGAAGTTCTCTCCGCGATCTTGACGACGATCCACAACGTGCACTTCTATCAGAAGCTCGTTCGCGAGGCGCGCGAGGCCATCCTCGCCAACCGTTTCGCCGAACACCGCGAGCAATTCCTCGCCGCGTACACGAGCCAGGATTCCGGCTCCGTGGTAAAGAACTGATCTCGTTCTTACACGAGAGCAGCACAGATCAATCGGGGGTCCGATGAGCAACCGCGGCAGCGTCGAAGTGTTGAGCACAGACGAGGTGCTCCGGCGCTTTACCGGAGGGCCGAAGACCGGTGTGTTCACCGACGGTTCGTGCGAAGGAAACCCGGGACCCGGTGGCTGGGGATACGTCTGGGTCGAAGACGATGAAGTCGTCCGCGAAGACCGTGGCGTCGACGGCGCCACGACCAACAATCGGATGGAACTCGCGGCGCTGATCGCCGCCTACGAGGCCCTCCCGACCGACTGCAGCGTGACGGTGTTTTCGGACAGCCAGCTCTGTGTGAAGACGGTCAACGAGTGGGCGGCCGGCTGGGAGAAACGCGGCTGGCGGCGCAAATCGGGCCCGATCGCGAACCTCGAGCTCGTCCAGAAGCTCTACGCTCTCGCGCTCGCTCACCCGGACGTCGAGCTGCAGTGGATCAAGGCGCACGACGGTTCGCGTTGGAACGAGTACGCGGACGCACTGGCTTCGGCCTACATGCTCGGGTAGCGCCAGGGCCGTCACTCGGCTGAGCCACCGACGCGACGGACAACGTTCGTCGAGCGATCGTCAGTCGGCGCTGTAGCGATCCCAATGCAAGCAGGTGTCGACGCTGCGCCTCGGTGGCTTTCCGAACTTTCCGAGCGGCCAGCCAATCGGCAGTAGCGCGCAGGTCGGCGTGTTCTCGGGAAGTCCGAGCCAGGTATCGAGTTCTGCCCGAAATGACATGTGCATCGTGGTCAACGAGGCACCGAGGCCCACCGCGCGACACGCGAGAAGCACGTTTTGCGCGCAGGGATACAGGGCCTGCACCTGCGGCTCGTTGCGTCGGCTGCGACCCGCGATGAACAGATGCACGGGTGCTTCGTGGAGATGATCGGCGAGGTGGAGCGCCGCGCGCATGTTGCGGCGGCCGGCGTCCGGAAAATCCGGCGCTTCTGCGGCCTTCAACGCAGGCTCGATATACACGTGAAACGCCTTTCGATAGCGCTCTGCAACCCAGGCCCGGCGTTCCGGGTCGGTGACCGCAACGAACACCCACGGTTGGCGGTTGCCGCCGCTCGGCGCGAACGTTCCCGCTTCGCAGACCTTACGGATCAGCTCTGGCGGCACCGGGTCCGGTTTCAGACGCCGAATGGCTCGCGCCGTCCGAATGCCTTCGAGCAGCGGAAGATCCTCCCCGATCGATTCGATGTCGAGTTCGGGCACGGTGGCCTCCTGTGGTTTCGGAAATAGCCGGGCTCCGTCGCTCAGCCGCGAATGGGTGTCTTTCCGAGTTGGAGGATCCGCTCGAACGCGGCCTTTTCGATCGGCATCACCGACAGGCGCGAATGAGTCACCAGCGGGACCTTCTGCAGCTTCGCGTCGGCTTTCACCTGCGCCAATGTGACCGGCTCGGCGAGCGGCCGGGCCGCTTCCAGATCCACGACGAGCCAGCGATCATCGTCGGTGGTCGGGTCTTGATACGAGGCCTTCGTGACCTTCGCGATGCCGACGACTTCCTTGCCGATGTTCGAGTGGTAGTACAGCACCGCATCACCGATTTTCATTGCGGCCAGGTTGTTGCGCGCCTGTGCGTTGCGAACGCCGTCCCAATGGGTCGACCCGTCCTTCACGAGATCATCCCACGAGTATTTGTTCGGCTCGGACTTCACCAGCCAATACGCGCGCGCCATCAATCGCTCCCCGTGCCGTTCTCATTTCCGTTGTCGTGAATGTCGTCGTGGATGTCGTCGTGGATGTCGTCATGGATGAAGAGCGGGCGGGCGTTCCACAGCGCCCACGTCAAAATCGCGAATGGAATGAACGACCCTACGGCGATCAACACGCTGCCCGGTTGGAGCCACGCCCAGACCGCCATCCCGATGGCGACCTGCCCGGTATACACGGCCGCCCACGGCCACATCCAGCCGGACATCTTCCAAAATCCGTACGCACCCGCTGCGTAGACGAGCCAGTGTGGAATCGCCGTCCATTTGGCCGCCCAACCGGTGAACATGATGCCGAACCAGACTTCCTGGTCGACCTCGACCGGTTTGATCAGCAGGTCCCACGGTACGTAGAGAAACGTCATGAAGATGCAAAACAGCATCAGGCCGTTCATCCAGTGAGGTCGACCGCTCAGCAGCGCCTGCAGGCGACTACCGACGGACGGTCCTGCGCCTCCTTCAGTCACGGGGCGAACCCAGCGGGCCGATACAGCGGGCGCGCATCGAGCCGCAGGCCTGAAGCGATGGATCGGCGTGACGGGGGGCGCATGCGGACTCCTCGTAAGCGCGAGAGTTCGACGATATCACGGGTCGCGGCGCATCGGTCGGGCGATCGATCAGCCGTTCGCGAGTCTTGCGAATGCGTCGCGGACCTCGGCGGGTGCCTGAACGAGTTCGATCAATACGCCCGCGCCACCGACCGGTGTTTCGTCGTTGCCCTTGGGATGAATGAAGCAGACGTCGAACCCGGATCCGCCTTTGCGGATTCCACCGGGTGTGAAGCGCACACCGTTGGCCTCGAGCCAACCGACCGCCGCGGCGAGGTCGTCGATCCAGAGGCCGACATGGTTGAGAGCGGGTTCGTGAACCTTCGGCCGCTTTTCGGGATCGATCGGCTGCATCAAGTCGACCTCGACCTTCAGCGGTCCCGAGCCGGCCACGGCGATATCCTCGTTGACGTTCTCGGTCTCGCTGATGAACTCGCCAGTAATCTGCAGCCCCAGCATGTCGACCCAGATCTTGCGCAGCGGTGCCTTGTCGATCGCGCCCACGGCGATCTGTTGAATTCCCAGAACTTTGAAGGGTCGGTCGCTCACGGTCTCTCTCCTATTCAACGTCTCGATCAGTAGTCCCGGATTCCTCCGGGAAGGTCGGTCTGTAATTCCTTGCGAGCAGGTAGCGCTCGGTCGACCCGCGTCGACTGGCTTTGGGCTTCAGCGTTTTCGCAGATTCGAAACACATGCGCAGCCGCCGGTCGACCGTCAACGCATCGGGTCCATCGAGAATCTTGATCAACAGCGTACCGGTAGCACGCAGCAGCTCCGGCATGAGCGCCTCGACACCCTCGAGCAGGGCTCCTTCGCGTGCCTGATCGGTGGGTCGAACACCGGTGAGCTTGGGGGCCGCGTCGCACAACAGAACGTCCGCCCGCCCACCCAATACATCCAAAACCTCTTTGATCACAGTGGGTTCCGTCACATCACCAGACAATGCGATCACGTTCTCATTGCTGAGCGGGGGATCGATCGCGGCCAGGTCCACACCGACGACCCGACCGGCTGGCCCGATCACCTGAGACGCCACTTGAAGCCAGCCCCCGGGCCAGCAGCCGAGATCGGCGACCTTCATACCGGGGCGCAGCAGCTTCTGGGACTTCTGTATTTCGAGCAGCTTGTAGGCGGCGCGAGATCGGTACCCGTCGCGCTTGGCCTGCTGGTGAAAATGGTCTTTGCGATCGTAGGTCGGCAAGCCAGCTCGCAGTCGAATCGGCCGACCGTTCACCTGCGCCGAGCGGCTCGCGATCAGCACACGTTGGAGGCGCGGGTGTTCAGGCCTTGGCTCTTACGCCTTGGTTTCTTGCGCCTTGGCTTTCACGGACTGACGGACCCGAACGATCGCGTTCTTGTGGCCCGGCACGGCGCCGCGGATGTAGAGCAGGTTTCGCTCGGAATCGACCTGGGCGACCTGCAAATTGAGACTCGTCTCGCGAACATTGCCCATTCGCCCGGCCATGCCCATGCCCTTGATGACCCGACCCGGATAACTGCCGGCACCGATCGAACCCGCATGCCGGAAGGCTTCGTGGGTACCGTGCGTGCGGCGCTTGACGGCGACGTTGTGGCGCTTCACGACGCCGGCGGTTCCGCGGCCCTTCGACTTGCCGATCACATCGACGCGCTGCCCGACTTCGAAGATTCCGAGCTCGATCTCGGATCCGACCTTGTATTCGGCCGCAACCTCGGGCGTGACCCGCGATTCCACCAGGTGCTGCTTCGGCGAGACACCGGCCTTTTCGAAGTGCCCGAGCTCTCCTTTCGAAGTACGGGACGGCCGACGATCGCCGAAACCGAGCTGTAGGCTCGTATAGCCGTCATTTTCTTCGGTTTTGATCTGAACGACGGTATTGGCGCTGGCATCGAGGACGGTCACCCCGATGGCGTCACCACTTTCGTCGAAAATCTGGGTCATGCCGATCTTTCGGCACAGCAGTTCTATGGCCACGATGATCTCCACATCCCGCCGTGCCGCGCACAACGCGATCACTGGCCGGAAAACGCAAAAGGCGCGGGATGATACGAGATTTCGCGCGCCTGTCGACCCACCCCGGTGGCGAGCCACGACAATCCTCCCGACAGGGCCTCGGCCAGGCTGGGAACCCCGCCCGAAACGGCCCCCACAACCCCTCTACAATCGGACTGTTCCGAGCGCTCCGTCTGGTCCCGATGGGGTCACGGAGCCAGTTTGGCCCTCTCATCTGCGACGATGCCCTGGATGACCTCGATGGCGGTGGGTCGGACCGCCTCGTCGATCCCCTTGGCGGCGCTTTGCATGATTCCGGGCATCAATTCGATCGTCTTGCGTCCCACCCGCGTTCGATAGAAGGCGAGCATCTCGGTCAGATCGTCCTCGCTGAAGGCCTCGTCGTAGAGCGGATAATAGACCTCCGCGACGATCTTCGAGAAGTTCAGCCGTTCAGTGAATCGGGTTTGGAATGCCGTCGCAAACGCTTCGAAATCGCTGAGCTTCTCGAGCAACTTCTGCTGTTCTTCTTTGGACAGGTCCTGCTGCTCGGAAACCGCAAACTCCATCATTGGCTGGTAGCTCGGACGAATTCGCATCAGCTCGACGTAGGTCTGTTGTTGGGCCATCTGCTCGGGCATCGACGCGCCGCCCGAGATCGCCAGGAGTTCCTGAATCTGTTTCCGTTTCGATTCCGAAATCTCGGCAGCGGCGTCGGTCGCCAGCGCCAGAATCAGGAAGATCGCTGTGGCAAAACCTGCTCGTTGATGATTCACGGTTTTCCTTTGGTGGTCTCGGTGATGGGTTCGTAGTTCGTGGAGTAGTTCGTGGAGTCGTTCGTGGAGTCGTTCGTGAAAAAGTTAGAGCGAAAGTCCCGCCGAATATTCAGCAGCAGTTCGGGGTTCGAGCGCCGGAAACATAAACACGCAGCGTAGCTCAGTGATCTGTCACTAGATCGAAGATCCCGGCGCTACACTGCCCGTTTCCTCGCACCCCCGGTCCTCGGCCGGGGCGGCGGGGATTCGTGCGTGCAGCGAACGCTCGGATCCTGGAATCGGACGCGCGAATGAAGCAACCCGTCGACGACCCTCAACCCGAAGCAGGCGTTCCAGCGCCCGCGCCCGACAGCCTTGCGGAAGTTTCGCGGCTCGCCCGGCAGCGAACCGGGGGGGTGCGGCTGACCGGGTTGCGGGGAGCTGCGCGCGGGGTGGTCGCCGCGCGCTTGTTGCTGGATCACGGCAGCGAGCGACCCGGACTGGTCATGGTCCCCAACGCCAAAGCGGGCGACGCGATCGCGAGCGACCTGCAAGCCGCTCTCGGAGAGCCTGCTGAGGGCGGCGGGCGGATCCGGATCTTCCCTCGCTACGACACGCAGCCCTACGAACGCTTTTCACCTCAGCCGTTTCTCGTCGCGCAACGGATGGCGGTGTTGTACCGCTGGCTTTCGAGCGCCGACCCGGAGAACCGCTCCGAACCCGCACCGATCGTCATCGCACCTTGGACTGCGCTCGCCGGCCGGGTGCCCGCCCGCGACGTGGTCCGAGCCCGCACCGTGCATCTCGAAGTCGGCCAGGTCATCGACCGGGATGCGCTGATCGAAACGCTGGTCGGCGCCGGCTATGCCCGTATGTCGCTGGTCGAAGAACGCGGTGAGTTCGCGGTCCGCGGCGGAATCCT
>JAJDAM010000272.1 GCA_029261905.1 Deltaproteobacteria bacterium | reverse complement strand
GTACCGGATCTTCATCGTCGACGAAGTCCACATGCTGTCGACAGCCGCATTCAACGCGTTGCTCAAGACGCTGGAAGAACCGCCGCCGCGGAGCCTGTTCGTCTTCGCCACGACCAACCCGGAGAAGATTCCGTTCACGGTGATCTCGCGCTGCCAGCGTCACGACCTGCGACGCATCACTGCGCGAAACATCGTCGAGAACCTGACCGAAATCATCCGCGTCGAACAGATGGAGATCTCCGAATCGAGTCTGTTGGCGATCGCGCGCGAAGCCGACGGTTCGCTGCGCGATGCGCAAACACTGCTCGACCAGGTGATCGCGTTCGGCGGATCCGGGGTCGACGATCAACAGGTCGCCGAAATTCTCGATCTGGTCGACAGGCGCCTGCTGCTCGCCATCGCCGAAGCGTGTATCGATCAACAGGCCGCGGCAGCACTCGCTGCCTGTACGCGAGCGAGCCAGACCGGAACGGACGCCAAGCGTCTCGGCGAGAATCTGCTCGAATTGATGCGCGACCTGGTCGTGCTCCGGATCGCGCCGGACGCGCCTGGCCTGGTCGAGGGCAGCGAGGACGAGATCGCAGAGCTTCGCGCGATCGCCGAACGCTGCGATGAAGGTCGACTGCGGCGGATGTTCCGAGCGCTACTCAAAGAACAGGAAGACCTCGCCTGGGCCCCACAACCGTTTGCCGTGTTGGAAATGGCGGTGGTCCGGCTTGCGACGATGGCATCCGGAGATGACGTCGGCCAACTGCTCGCGCGGCTCGACGCATTGGAGAGGCGTTTGCGGAGCGACGGCGGGGGTGGCTCGGCTGGGACCGGTGGCTCGGGTGGCGGTGGATCCGATTCGCGCCGGCGCGGCACCCCTCGCGAGACGCGTGGGCCGGCCGCCAGCGAAGCCCGTCCCGAAACGCGCGCGTCCGATCCGGGTGACACACCGGTGTCGCACTCGCAGCTCCAATCCGTTCCGCCCGAAGCCACACCGCAGCCCGAACCCGATGTCTCGGCGGAGAACGAGGGCCAATCCATCGGCGACCATGTGGCCCCCGCGATCGTCTTCGATCGACTGCGTGGCTTCATCGAAACCCGCAACGCCGGCCTGTACGGTGCACTCGGAGAAGCCCGGCTGCTGGAACGCAGCTCCGACCGCCTGCGCATCCTGGTTCCCGAGAAATTCGCCGCGCAGCGAATTCGGGACCGGCTCGAATCTCTCGAAGCACTCTGTGCGAAGTTCTTCGGGTGCCCGACGAGGGTATTGGTCGAAACGACGGAGGCCGTCGAAACTCCGGGCGTGGCCAGGCAGGAGTTGAGCGTCGAAGCGCTCAAAGAACTCCGGCAGCGCGCGCTGAATCATCCGGCCGTCAACCTGGCGGTAGAAATCCTGGATGGAGAAATCGTCGAAATCCGACCCGTCGAAACCCGACCTTCGTAGACCCGACCTTTCGTAGACCCGAACCCCCCGGAGCCCCGCAATGAGCCAACCCGACATGAACGAACTGCTCGCGCAGGCCCAGCAAGCCCAGGCCAAGCTCGCCAGTCTCCAGCAGAGCCTCGCGCGGCGCAGCGTGGAGGGCTCTTCCGGCGGCGGAATGGTCACGGTGAAGGCGACGGGGGAACTTCGGATCCTGGAAATCCGGATCGAACCTTCGCTGCTGACATCGGGGGATCAGCGCATGATCGAGGATCTGACAGCTGCTGCAGTGAACGCGGCGCTGGCCAACGCCCAGAAGATGGTTCAGGAGGAATTCCAGCGCGCCTCGGTTGGTTTCCAAATGCCCGTTCCCGGCTCGAAACCGGGAGCCTAGATCGGGTGCGCTCCACTCCCGCGCCGATCGAGCGGCTCGTCAACGCCCTGAAGCGTCTTCCCGGGATCGGGGAGAAATCGGCTACACGGCTCGCATTCTTCCTGTTGGGTGCACAGACGTCCGTTGTCTACGAACTCTCGGAGGCGATCGGCCGACTCAAGGAACAGATCGTGCTGTGTGAGATCTGTTTCGATCTGACCGACGAATCTCCGTGTGGGATCTGCCAGGACGACGAGCGCGACGCGGCGCTGATTTGCGTGGTCGAGGAACCGGCCGATCTGGTGGCTATCGAGCGAAGCCGAACCTTCTCGGGCCGCTACCACGTGCTCGGGGGCACGCTTTCGCCGATCGACGGGGTCGGCCCCGAAGAGCTGCGAATCGCCGAACTCGAGGCCCGCCTGCGGAGCGGCGAGGTCCGCGAGGTCATCCTGGCGACCAATCCGAACGCGGAGGGCGATGCGACCGCACATTTCATCGCGGAGCGTCTCGAGGCCGCTGGCGTCCGTTTGAGCCGTATCGCCTATGGAATGCCGTTGGGGGGCGATCTGGAATACGCTGATCACGTCACCGTCGGCCGTTCGATGGAGAACCGCCGGTCGATCAATTAGGAGCAAACCACTAGTCCACCACGATCTGTCACTAAAGCCCGGCCGCCAGTGCGCCGACCCAATCAGCGGGATTCGGAGCGTTGCGGGGTGTGATCGGAAGCGCGATTGCCCCGGCGTCATTTCGGCTCTTGGCGCGGCTCCGGGCGCGATGTTCGACTCCGGGGTAAAGTGAAACCGAAACCCCTTGCTGCTCGAACGGTTATCGAGGCAACTGCCGATGCAGGATACGCAGCTAGTGATGTATGACGAGGATTTCAGAAAAATCCTGGCCGTCATCCAAAAGCTCGTCCGGGATGCCAATGCGAAGGGAATTTTCGTCGTCGATCGCAACGGTCAACTGATCGGCGAAGCCGGTGAGATGCGCGGCATCGACACCACGAGCCTCGCTTCGTTGACGGCGGGCTGCATCGCAGCCACTGGCGGGCTCGCGAAGATCGTGGGGGAAGAAGAGTTTCCGATTCACTTCCACCAGGGACAGCGCGACAACCTTCACATCACGCTCGTTGCAAAGCGAATCATCCTCGTGGTGATCTTCGACGAGCGAAGTTCACTCGGCCTGGTGCGACTCCGCGTCAAGAAGGCCGGCGCCGAACTCGCCAAGGTGTTCGAAGGCATCCAGAAGCGCACCGAACAAGCAGAAGCTCAGGGCGCGGGGTCCCCGTTCGCTGAAATCACCGACGAAGACATCGACAACCTCTTTTCGAGTTAGGCTGACCTCAATTGTCGTTCATTAACTATTCATCGCGAGAGATCAACTGCAAGATCGTCTACTACGGCCCCGGGCTGTGCGGGAAGACGACGAACCTGCAGTTCATCTACAGCAAGACCAATCCCGAGCTGAAGGGCAAGATGATCTCGCTCGCCACCGAAACCGAGCGAACCCTCTTCTTCGATTTCTTGCCGCTCGCTCTGGGCAAGATCCGCGGGTTCCAGACGCGTTTTCACCTGTATACGGTTCCAGGACAGGTCTTCTACGATGCGAGCCGAAAACTGATCCTCAAGGG
>JAJDAM010000271.1 GCA_029261905.1 Deltaproteobacteria bacterium | reverse complement strand
GCCACGTGTTCCCAGGCCCAGCGATACGAATCGACCAAGTCGGGGCGAATGACGTCAGCGCAATCGGTGTATTCGAACGAAGTGATGGTTGCGGTCATGTCGTTCCTCCCACAGGCGCGAGCCGAGTGTACTCAGCGTGATGTCGAAAAGGGGCGGCGTGGCTGGTTACGGGGTGGTCAGCCGGAGCCGTGGCACCTCATTATGTTATTCTTTCGAATAATATATCGTATGATTACTGGTCAAATGAATAATTCACAGTATACTGGGGCTGACTTGTTGCCCTGAAAAGGCGACCCAGCGGAGACAAACCATGAAAATCGGCATGTGGTACGCGGGTGTGGTGACGTTCTCCACACCTCGAGGCGCGGGAGCGCTTGCGAGCGCAGCAGAATCCGCGGGCTTCGAATCGCTGTGGACCGGTGACCACATCGTGATTCCGGTCGAACACAGCACTCCTTACCCGTACGACCCTTCCGGAAAACTCCAGGGCGGTGGTGCCGTTCCGATGGCCGAGCCGTTGATCCTCTTCGCCTGGATGGCCGCGCGAACCACCCGGCTGCGCTTCGCCACCGGCGTCCTCGTGGCGCCCCAGCGCGACCCGTTCCTGATCGCCAAACAAGCCGCGACACTCGACGTCTTGTCAGATGGCCGCTTTTCACTGGGCGTCGGAACCGGATGGCTGGAGGAGGAGTTCGACATGTTGGGAGCCGATTTCAAGTCGCGGGGCTCTCGGCTAGACGAAATGATCGAAGCATTGCGAGCGCTCTGGCGTGACGCGCAATCCGACTTCAGTGGTTCGACGATCCGGTTTCGCGGCGCGCAGATTACCCCGCGCACGAAAGCCGGCGGGATTCCAATCATCGTCGGTGGCCATACAGAGCGCGCTGCGCGTCGGGCAGGCCAGTTCGGCGACGGCTTCTTTCCCGCGAAGGGAGACCATGAAAAACTCGCACAGCTCTTCGATTGCGCGCGGGAGGCCGCCGTCCAGGCGGGACGAAACCCCGACTTGCTCGAGCTCACGGTCAGCGACCCGCTGGCAGCCGGCGAGGACGGAGCGGACCGCGTGGCGAATTGGAAGAAACTTGGCGTGCACCGAGTGCTCGTCAACCCACCGACATTCGATCCGAACGAAATCGGCGATGCGGTGAGGAAGATCGGAGATAGGATCTGTGATCATGACTAACGACCGATCGGCGTCGGAAACGCGCGAAGAACTCCGTCGAGAACTGCTGGAAGCCGCTGGCAAGATCAAGTCGGCCATCCGAGCCACGGGTCGGAGTTCCGAACAGGCACGTCGCCTGGCTCCCGAGGCCGTCGACGCGCTCGAGCGCAGCGGGTTGTTTCGCCTGTGCTGGCCGCGCGAGATCGGCGGCTACGATGCCGATGCGGGAACATGCATCGAGCTGATCGAAGAAGTGAGCGCGATGGACCCGGCTGCGGGTTGGAACCTCGGGGTCGGCTCGCTCCACACGGGCTTCGTCGGCGCCTACGCGGGGCAAGCGTGTATCGATGCGATTTTCTCGGGTGGTTCCGCAGTGATCGCCGGACAATTGGCCCCCGTCGGACGAGCCGTACCGGAGGACGGTGGCCTGCGCGTGAATGGCGCTTGGTCATTTGGTTCGGGGATTCACCAATCGCAATGGGTCCTCGGCGGAGTCATCGTCGACGACGGCGTGGCACCCGCACCGAAACTCGTCGTGATGCCGCGCTCGGACGTCGAGATCGTCGACAACTGGCACGTTGCCGGTCTCGAGGGAACGGGCAGCTGCGACTACCGGACCGAGGATACGTGGGTCCCCGACGACTTCAGCTTCGCGTTTCCGAAACCCGCCCCGAAACGGGGCGGGTCGGTGTTTCGCGCTTCCACGCTCTCGCAGGCGATGGTCCTGCACGCGGGCTTCGCGCTGGGTTGCGCGCGCTCCGCATTGCTGGAGATCACGACACTTGCACAGACCAAACGCCGGATGGGCAGCACATCAGCCGTTGCGGAGCGCCAGACCTTTCAGCGGGGCCTCGGCGAGGCCGAGTCCGCGCTGGAAGCTTCTCGCGCGTATGCCCATCAAGTCGCGGATCGCTTGACGGCGGCATGTGAGTCGAAAGAGGAGCTGTCTCCACAGTTCGACCTGGATGCAAGACGATGCGCGACCTGGGTGACCGACCGCTGTGTCGAGATCGTTTCATTCGCGTACCGAGCGGGCGGAGCGACGGGGCTCTTCCTCGATCACCCACTGCAGCGGATCTCACGGAGCATACACGCCGCCACGCAGCACATGTACGTCGACGAGCTGTCCTATGTACTCTCGGCCCAACACCAACTCGAGACGGAGGTACGCACATGAACGACTCACTGGCCTCGCTGGCGACCGACTTCCCGGTTTTCCAATTCGACCGCCCGGCCCCGGGTGTGCTCCGACTCACACTCGATACCGGGCGCGCGAACAACGTGATCGATGGTGAGCAGCACGAGCAGATGGCCAATGTCTGGCCAGCGCTCGCGCGAATCGAAGATGTGCGCGCCGTCGTCGTCCGCGGTGCCGGCGATTCGTTTTGTGCGGGCGGCGATCTCAATTTCATGCGACCGCTGATCGACGATCCGGATGCCCAGGCCGAATGCGGTCATGCCATGCGCGACCTGGTGTGGAACATCGTCGATTTTCCCTGGCCCATCATTACCTGCCTCACCGGAACGTCGAGCGGCGGCGGCCTGGCACTTGCGTTGATGGCGGACATCTCGATCGCTGCTGGGTCCGCGCAGATAATCGACGCCCACACGCTCGTCGGTCTCGCCACCGGCGACCATGCCGCACTGTTGTGGCCGTTGGCTTGCGGGTTACCACGAGCGAAGTGGTTGCTGCTCTCCGCCACCCCGGTGTCCGGCATCGAGGCGGAGCGGATCGGCCTGGTGTCTCTTTGCGTCGAAGACCATGCGATGGAATCACGTGCTCTCGAGATCGCGAGTACACTGGCCGGCCGGCCACCCGAAGCGATCCGGCAAACCAAGGCCGTCCTCAACCTCTGGTTGCGGCAGTCCGCAGCGATCTTCGAAGCATCGGCGGCGGCCGAAATATCAGGCTTCGGGGGTTCAGCGGTACGCACCCTGCTGGCCAGTATTCCGGCGCCCGAAGATCGGCCATGACTCCCGCGCGTGGACCCGCGAGCAAACCCGACGATTCGCAGCGGAAGCGGAGGCCGCAGGCGCGCGCGCTCGCAACGCGCGACCAGATCGTCTCGACCGCGATCGTCTGCTTCAGCAACCTCGGCTTCGAGGGCGCCACCACCCGCTGGATTGCCGAACAGGCGGGTGTCAATCAGGGCCTGATCACACACCATTTCAAGAACAAGGAAGAACTCTGGAAGGCCGCGGTCGATCGACTCTTCGCCAACTTCCGAAACGATTTCGCCGCTCGCATGGAAGCCTGGCAAGATGCAGATCGCGCTACCCGGGTCCGTCTGATAATCCGCCACTTCGTCCGGTACGCGTCAGAACATCCCGAGCAGCTTCGCTTCATGATGCAGGAGGGCTTGAACTCGGGCCCCCGCATGCAGTGGCTCGTAGAGAACCACCTTTCGGCCCATTACCCTCAATTCCAGGCGATGCTCCGCGACGCGCGCGCCGAGAACATGCTGATCGAAGGCGATGACGTACACATCTTCTATGCGTTCGTCGGTGCGGCATCGACGATCTTTGCGTTGTCCGCGGAGTGCGAGCACCTGACCGGATTGGATCCCGCGACGGAAAAAAGCATCGAAGCACATGCAAAGCTCGTCGAGGCGATGCTGCTCGTAACGCCGTAGCGACGCTTACTCGGGCGAGCTCAAGAACAACTGATACGCCGGGTTCTGGGTCTCGTCGATATACGAGTAGCCGAGATCTCCGAGAAACTGTTCGAATTCGACCGCATCTGTGTCGGGCACCTGAATCCCGGCCAGCACCCGGCCCATCGCGGAACCGTGATTTCGGTAGTGGAACAGTGAAATGTTCCAATCGGGACGAAGGCGGGCCAAGAATTTCCGCAAGGCGCCTGGACGTTCAGGAAACTCGAAGCGAAGCAGGCGTTCGGATTCGAGTCCAGGCGCGCGGCCGCCAACGAGATGGCGCCCATGGTCTTTGGCCATCTCGTTGTCACTCATGTCGACGCACCGGTATCCACGTGCCTCGAGTTGAGCGAGGAGCAATTCTCCCTGCGCCTTTCCGGGGTCGACATGGATTCCGACAAAGATGTGTGCCTCACCCGGCTGCGCGTAGCGGTAGTTGAACTCGGTTACCGCGTGGTCGCCAATCGCGTCGCAGAACTCCCGGAACGCTCCGTGGCGTTCCGGGATCGTGGCGGCGAAGATCACCTCGCGACGTTCGCCGATCTCGGCTCGCTCGGAAATGTGGCGAAGTCGATGAAAGCTGATGTTCGCGCCGCTGACGATCGAGACCAACGTCTGACCTCGTATCCCGTTCTCTTCCACGTATTTCTTGGCGCCTGCAACAGCCAACGCACCGGCAGGTTCTGCGATCGTTCGGGTGTCTTCGAAGATGTCGAGAATCGCCGCGCAGATCGCGTCGGTATCGACACGAATGACTTCGTCGACGAGTTCTCGAGCGATCCGAAACGGCTCCTCGCCCACTTGCCTGACGGCGACACCGTCGGCGAAGATCCCAACGCGGTCCAGTATGGTGCGTTCACCGTCGCGCAACGCGGCGTACAGGCAGGCCGCATCCATGGGTTCGACGCCGATCACAGCGGTCTCCGGGCGCAGGTACTTCACATAGGACGCGACCCCCGCGATCAACCCGCCGCCGCCAACCGGAACGAATATTGCGTCGATCGGATCGGTGTATTGTCGAAGGATCTCGACACCGATGGTTCCCTGACCGGCAATGACATCGGGATCATCGTACGCGTGGACGTATTCGAGTGACTCCTGCGCGGCCATCTTCATTGCCAACTCGAGTGCATCATCGTAGGTATCACCGTGGAGCACGACCTCGCCCCCGAGCACGCGGACCGCTTCGACCTTGATCGCCGGTGTCGTGACGGGCATCACGATCCGCGATTCGATCCCGAGCCGCTTTGCCGCCAGCGCGACACCTTGTGCGTGATTTCCGGCCGATGCGGTGATCACTCCACGGCTGGCGACCTCTGCGGGCAGCCGCGACATCTTGTTGAACGCACCGCGCAACTTGAAGCTGTGGACTTGCTGGAGGTCTTCCCGCTTCAACAGGAGATCGTTGCCCAACCTCGTCGACAACTTCGCGGCTCTTGCCAACGGGGTTTCCCGCGCAACTTCGTAGACGTGTGCGTTCAGGATCCTGTGGATGTAGCTGTCGGGTGTCATCTGTTCGGCAGGCCGTCCATGAATTGGCGGTAGTTTGCGAAATCCCCCTTCAACCCCTCCTCTGAGAAGCCGAACTTCTCGAGCGTGTAGCGGTGTACGGGGCGCTTGTCCCGGGCGTTTTCGACCGCCCATTGTCGCATTTTCGCTTCGGCATCGGCAGTCCAATCGACCCCGATGAAGCCGTAGAGATCGCGAATCTTCGCCATCGGGTCTGCAATCAGTTGCTCATAGCGGATGTCGAAGAACTTCTCGGGATGCCTGCGGTGATACGCGATGCAGCGATCCATCATCCGACTCAGACGCCCGCTCCATTGTTGGCCGATCTCGACAGGATCGACCTGGTCACTCCCAAGCACACGGATCGCATGGATCAGGCTCGCAAACGACGGGATCGTCTGAACGGGGTCGCGGTGCGTCAGGATCACCTTCCCATCCGGAAAGACCTCGAAGAACACATCGAGGAAGCCAAGGTGATGGGGCGATTTGAGGACCCATCGCGCCGCCGCCCCCGGACGCTTCTTCTGCCATTGCAGGAACTGCAGTAGGCGCTTCAAGTAGATGTACCCGGGTCGGGCATCGTAGCCCTCTAGCCAGCGCGCAAACTTCGGCACGTTGCAGAACGCCTCCGGGTTGCCACTGATG
>JAJDAM010000270.1 GCA_029261905.1 Deltaproteobacteria bacterium | reverse complement strand
TGAGTCGAAATGAGTCGAAATGAGTCGCAATGAAGAGTTGAGGATGAGAGTCCGGGGCGAAAAACAGGAGCGAATTCGCCCGAGAAAATCGAAGCGCTCATTCTAGGGAGATTCGCGGTGAATGTCCCCACCCGTGGCGGCGTCCCGGGGCGCAGGCGAGGCGCGTGCTCCGGCCCTCGAAGCAACGAACGCCTTCACCCGTTCGTACGCGTTCGTTCGTATATCGAGATAGAACAGCTGGTATTCGATGGGGTGGTAGTTCTCGGGTCCCATCATCCAGTCCAGGATCCGGCTCATGAAATCACGCGGCGGCTCGCCGATCTCGGTGATCGTCAGCTGGCCACCTTCGCACCTTGCATCGGCAAACCCTGCGAGCAATCGAGGGTCTTCCAGCGCCGCTCGCAGCCTCATGAACTCCCTGTGCACTCCGAATCGCTGCTGCGCGCGTCAGGCCCAAGCCGGCGCTCGAATACCGGCGAACCTCGGCCTCGGAGTACTAGACCTCCGTGCCGTGTTTCCGCAGGTGGTGGCTCGAAAACTGCGGGTTCTCGTCCAGCAATCCGCTGATTTCATATAGCCGCCGGTAGTGGGTCTCTCGGATCTTCCAGGTCCCGTTCGCCTTTTCATATCGATCCCAGTAGATCGCCGTTCCCTTGGTGTGGAACTTGTGTGTCATGATCCACATGTCGTCCGCCAGATACCAGATCCCGGTCGCCTCGCTCTCGCTGAGAATCTGAATTTCCGGGTGATGGCCGTTGTGGTGTCCCACCGCCTCGCGGGTGAACGCGCTGCGTACGGATGCGACGTACTCGTCTTTGCCAGTCAGCTTCCATTCGTAGTTGCCGCCGACGAAATCGACCGTCACATCGTCGTGAAGCAGCCGTTCGAGTTCGCCGAAGTTCGCGGTATCGATACAGCGAAAGTAGGCGTGCTTGAGCTGCTTGATGGCTTCGATGTCCATCAAACGTTGAATGTCTGCCCGCAGTTCGTCGATACCACCGACCGAGACGTTCAGCGGAATACCGTCTTCGATCCCTATGCCAGCCTTGTCCAATTGGACGGAGTGCTTGTCGCCTTTCGATCCGCTCATGCTTTGATTCTCCGGGTTCCATCGAGTTGGTGACCTCGAGATCGTACGCGATCGGCGATCCGAGGGGCAGCATTTCGTTCGATGCGCACCGGCATACGCCCTGATACGATCGCCGCTGCGCAGCCACACGAGCGTTCGAATCCGACGAGGACACCATGAAAGACACCAGTCCCATCACGATCCGTCGCGCCGACTACACGCCGCCGGCGTTCCTCGTGGATCACATCGACCTGCACTTCGAACTCGATGCCACGAAGTCAGTGGTCACGGCCGAAAGCTCCGTGCGACGCGCAGCAGAGGCTGCCGCCGACGCACCGCTGGTACTGAACGGAGTAGAGCTGCGATTGCTGTCCGTTTCGATCGACGGCGAGCTGCGCGAGGACGTCCGCGTCGACGGTGAAGACCTCATCATCGAAAATGTCCCCGACCAGTTCACGCTGGTCGTGCAAACCGAGATCGATCCGACGGAGAACAAGAGCGGCGAAGGACTCTACTTGTCCGGCGGCAGCTACTGCACGCAGTGCGAGGCGCAGGGCTTCCGTCGAATGACGTACTTCCCAGATCGGCCTGACGTGATGAGCAGCTATCGAACCACGCTGGTCGCCAGCAAGTCCGATGCGCCGACTCTCTTGTCGAATGGAAACCTCGTCGCCTCGGGCAACCTCGAAGGAGGTCGTCACTTCGCAACCTGGGAAGATCCTCACAAGAAGCCCTGTTATCTGTTCGCGCTGGTGGCCGGAAGACTCGAAAGGCTCGACGACTCGTTCACGACGATGAGTGGCCGCACCGTCGCGCTGCATGTCTATGTCGAAGAAGGAAACCTCGACCAGGCAGGACACTGCATGGAGTCACTCATCAAATCCATGAAGTGGGACGAGGAGAAGTTCGGCCGCGAATACGACCTCGACATCTTCATGATCGTCGCGGTCAGCTTCTTCAACATGGGTGCAATGGAGAACAAGGGCCTCAACATCTTCAACACGCGCTACGTCCTTGCGCGCCCCGATACCGCGACGGATGCCGATTTCCAGGGCGTCGAGGCAGTCGTCGCACACGAGTACTTTCACAATTGGAGCGGCAACCGGGTGACATGCCGCGACTGGTTTCAACTCAGCCTGAAGGAAGGCTTCACTGTCTTTCGCGACCAGGAGTTTTCGAGCGACGTAGGCTCGCGTGCAGTCAAGCGGATCGAAGATGTCCAACGGCTCCGAGCCGCGCAGTTCCGCGAAGATGCCGGGCCGACCGCACACCCGATCCGGCCCGACAGCTACCAGGAGATCTCGAACTTCTATACACCAACGGTGTACGAGAAGGGCGCCGAAGTGGTTCGGATGGCGTACACGCTGCTCGGACCCGACGCGTTTCGCAGCGGATGCGACCTGTACTTCGATCGTCACGACGGGCAGGCGGTCACCTGCGACGACTTCGTGACGGCACTGGAAGACGCGAGTTCGATCGACCTGTCCCACTTTCGTTTGTGGTATGCGCAAGCCGGCACACCCGTCGTCGACGCGCACATGCACCACGATCCCGACACGCAGACGTATTCGATCACGCTGACCCAACAGACCGACCCGACGCCCGGCCAGAGC
>JAJDAM010000269.1 GCA_029261905.1 Deltaproteobacteria bacterium | reverse complement strand
AACAACGGCACGCACAGGATGAAGCTGGTCGAATAGGGGTGCGTCTCCTTGGGTGGGCTGGTCATCAGGCTCGCGGCGGCTCGGCAGCTGTACGCCATCAGCGCACTCAGCACGGCATGGTGGGTGGAGACGGCGCCCTTCGGGAAGCCAGTCGTTCCAGACGTGTAGAGAATGGTCGCGTCGTCGAAGGGATCGATGTCTACATCGGGGAGTGCCGCGCCCTGGATCACCGCGTCTTCATATCGCGTGACCCCTGCGGGCACCTCACCTCGGAGCCTGACGCCGATGCCACGAACGCCCAACTCTTCGATCGACGATGCAGCGCGTTCCAACCGCTCATGGTCCGCAACGAGCAGCTTCGCCCCGGAGTCCTCGAGACCGTAGCGGGTCTCTTCGGCGGTCCACCACGCGTTGAGGCACACCGCAATTCCGCCCACGGAAGTGATCGCTGCGAAGGCGATGATCCACTCCGGGTAGTTGCGCATTGCGATGGCAACGCGGTCGCCAGGTTTGACGTCGAACTTCTCGACGAGGCCGGCCGCCAATTCGTCGATTGCCGTCATCACCTGACCGAAACTGAGCCGCTCGTCTTCGTATACCAGGAAAATCTCGTCGGGACGTGTGCGGCCGATCTGAAATGCTGCACGAAGTGAGGGAGGCGTGTTCTTGAAGACCTTGACCGGGACACCGCGAATTTCGGAGTCGACGATTTCGAATCGCTCGCCTTCCGCAGTGACGGTCGCGACAGCCTCGTCCCAGCTCATGTTCAATTCGCTCATTGCCTCGTCTCCCGGTGGATTCGTTGGGGCGGTGATTGTACACACCGGGTGCTGGGAGTTGTCGAAATCATGGCGAAGCTTCCAGACCGCCCGCCGTCGGAAGTGCGTCTGGCGCATCGGGACGTTCGGCGAGAATCAAGGTCACGAACGCGTCGATCGGAAGCAGCTGTGCTGCTGATACGCCGTGATCGAGGAGCCAACCCTCGGACCGCGTCCTTGCCGCTATGCCGAGGGACGGCTTTTCAACGCGGGCAGAGATCACGACCGCCCCGTGCTCGAGCAGCGATTGGTTGAATTCCCGAAAGAAGTCCTCTTGATGGATCCAGCGGCCCAGAAATGCACTGGCCATCCCGTGGTCACCGTGGCCCATCTCGCCTCGCTTTTCGACTAGCGCTTTCCACTCCGCGGACTGGCTGGCGCGAAATGCGATGCGGCGAGAGAGCTCGTCGGAAAGTCGTCTCGTCCATCCGATTCTGAAGGAGCGCACATCGTTCGGAATGCCGGTTTCACCGAAAAGCGAACCGAGAAGTTTGTCGAGAAGCGCAGCTTTCATCGCCATGGGATGCGGGCATCCGTTGTCATAGTCGAGGAAACCCTCGTCACGCTGGTATTCGAGGATGACGCGACAACCTTGGATATCCACGCTCGCGAAGTCACCGCGCTCGCTCCTGTCGATGAGCAAGTCGTCAACCGGCGGCGCCACAGGCATCTGTGTCCGATCCGAACAGGCCATCGCCAGCACACAGGCCACCCCGAGCACTCGAATTACAGGCTTCACACGCCAGAAGGTATCGTACGTGCCGAAGTGCATTCGACCGGGCAACCCCGCGCAGCGCTGGTTTCGTTGCGGCGCATCGGCGAACCTTGGACACTGTGAACAGCGCGGCTGGGAAGACCGGGAAGATCGGAAAGACCGGAATGAAGAAGAAGTGGCTGTTGGTCGCGATTGCCAGCGTGCTGACGGGAGGGGCTCGAGCCGTGTTGTCGCCGGAACACATCGAAGCCGAGAAATCTTCGGCGCCCTACCAGCTCACGATCCAGATCGAGTCCATCGAGCGGGTCGGCCAGAGCAATACGGGCGGGCTCGACAGGGGGGTGGCTAGCGGGCGCATCATCGAGGTAACGCGTGCGCCGCGAGGCGCCTCGGCAATGCAGCTGGGTGCCGGCGATTCTCTCGCGTTCCGCGCGCCCGTCTGGGCCTGGTCGGATCGCGATCGCGAGCCGCCCGGCCCCGACCGGTTGTACTGGGGGGCGGATGCTCCTCGAGACCGCCTCGAAGTCTGGGGTGCCTTCGACACCACTGGGGACGGTGGTGCCTTTGTCGCGAGTGTTTTCGAGACTCAGGCGGCCGCCGCGAGCGAGGGCGCGGAGGGGCCGGTCGAAGCCGTTCTCGACCGGATCGATCAGGTCGCGGTGGCGTTCGTCGAGGCGTCGGAGGACGATCTCGGTCGGGAACTCGAACGGATCACGGGCCTGTCGTTTCGATCAGCTGGGTCGGGTAGCGGGGGCCTGCGCGCCGATGCTTCGCTCGAAGGCGGCTGGGCCAGTGTCGGTGAGTTTCGCGTCGCTGGCAACTCGCGGATCCTGACGCTCGCTGTAAACGACTCGGTCTGCGTCAAAAGCTCTCACGTGTATGGCAGGCACGGGTCCGACGCACAACCCATCCCGATTCCACCGACACGAAATCTACCCGCGCCCTGGCACCTGAAATACGAGCGCTCGTGGGGCTTTGTCAGCTTCGGATTCAGGATGGCCCAACCCCAGGACTACGACGGCTGCCTCGTAGAGGTCCTCTTCCGACAGGACATCTGAGTCGAACGCATCGGCGGAAAAGAGAATGCAGGCCCAACACATCGCCATCGTCGGACTCTTCGCGATCATCCTCGCGATGTTCATCGTGCAGTACTTCGTCGGTGACAAAATGACGGATGCGGCCCGAACCGCATGGCGCGACTTCGCTTGGGAGAGAGATCTCGAATACGAGCCGGGCGAAGGGGGACAGGATTACGGGCGCGTCGAGGGAATACTGGACGGCCGCGAGTTCGCCATGTGGACTTTCGAGATGTCAGCCGATTCGGGCAACGGCTCGGAGACGCGCACCCGGATGTTCGTGCGGCCGACCGGGATGCCCGATCACTTCATCGTGTATCGACGCGAGCACGGACAGGTGGGTCGTGCCATCGAAAGCTGGGCGTTCAAGCAAGCATCCAGATTGGGGGCTGAGATCCCAGAGCCCGTCCCGACCGGCGATTCGACATTCGACGAAGAGTGGGTGGTGCGAGGCTCCGATGCAGATGCTGTCCAGAGTTGGATGGCGTCGAGCGATCGGCGCGCCGCGCTGGTCGCATTTCTGGCGGAACCGCACCTGTCGAGCGGAGAGCAGGGTCTGCACTGGGAGGGGAGCAGCCCCACGACCCGGCAGGAAATCGAAGAGATCGTTCGTCCGCTGGAAGAGCACGCAGTTCGCCTCGAAAACCCCTGATAAGGGCCTGGGCCGCGCCCCCCAAGGCCTCAGGCTCGCCAGCCGAAATGCCGATTTAGGGCTCGCACCCCATGCAGCTGAAGTGCCACCGGCTGCGCTCGAAAGGGAGCTGAACCATGTCGAATGGCGTTCCGCTCACATCGGAAGATATGCAACAGCGCTCCAAGCGATTTGCTTCGCTGCGAGCTGCGCAGCGCGCGTTGTCTTCGCTCACGCATCCTCGTGAGCTCGAACGCTCGATCGAGCAGGGACGCGAGCTGCTGGTTGCGCTTCAATCGCTCAGCAACCGCGCCACTGAAGCCAGCGACGACGCGAACGCTGGCTGGACGGCGGGCGACCGAGCCACGTTGGCAAATGCTGACGGGTTGCTCGATCAATTGTCCACCGCGATCCGAGCCGTACTCGACGAACATCCGATCTCCCAGCTCCGCCCGGCCCTTCAACTGCAGGCCTCGCAGCACCCCGGAGAAATCCTCGGCGTCGTCGAAGTCATGCTCGAAGGTGACATCGAGTCGAACAAGAACCTCCGACTCATCGAATACCTGATGACCCGGCTCTGCTCGGCCGTGCAAGACGAAACGACCTCCGTCACCCGAGACCCAGGCGATGTCGCCCCCAATCTGGCTCGCCTGGCCGAAGCACTCTGGGGCCCGGACGACGCCGAATGCGCGGCGGCCGAGGTCACGATTCGCGGAGCCACCGCGAAGGTCCTTCGGGCGGAGAGTGTTGGCCAGGTTCGCGACTCGATCCGCGACTTCAAACGAAACCTCCGCACGCGGGTGCTGCACCCGAAGGTTCTGTCAGCAGTCATCCACTACAACGTCGCGATGTCGAATCGGGTAGCCGGCCTGATGAAGGGCAGTCGCTCGATCGACTTTCTCGCCGCGGATCTGCTGATCGCCGATGCTGAATCCGGATCGAGTTCCGAATCGAATTCGCTGTTCGACTCGAAGGCGTTCGCTCGGCTGTCGTCGGCCCTGCGCGCACGAATCCTCGGCACCGGCTGCGAAGATGATCTCGCAACCCGTGTGGCTGCCCGCTTCGACGTAGGCGGAATCACGCCCGAAGAGATCGAGGCATTCTCGACCGATTCGGACGGGCACGCCGAAGGTCTCATCCGCGCTGCAGTGACACTCGGACTGATCGTGCGAAATCAGTCCAAGATCGAAGCCGAGCTGACAGAAGTGGGGATCGACGCAGTGATCATCCGCAGCGTCTGGGCACGGGAACTCGCTCGCGAGATGACCGCGGTCGCACGCAAGATCCTCGCAGAAGCGCGTTATTCCGAAGCCTCGAGGCTTTCCGAGATTCGGGCACGCAACCTGGCGTTCCCGGCCGCCGCAGACGAACCGCGCCGAGCGGTGCGTGCGCCCTCGGATCCGCCGGAGATGGCGACGGCGTCGATGGCGGGCGGGACCACTGCCAGCGCGGGCGGAGATCCAGGTCTCATGCGGCTGGCAACACTCGCCGCAGCCGTGTTGTTGTTCGGCATCGCGCTGTGGTCGATTTCTTCGACGGGAGATGTCTGGTCGCACGAGAAACTCGCGGCGGTCTCCAATCACATCGAATCGGGCTACGTCAGCCAGCGGGGAGACTCGGCACGTTTCATCGGGACGCTGGGGATCAGCTGGGATGCGCTCGATCCGGCCGCCCGCCGCCAGGAGGCCGCCAAGATGGGTAGCGCTCTAGAGGCGCAACGCATCGATCGAGGCGTCCTGATCGATCGGCGCGATCGCGTTCTCGTCCGGATTCACGAGGGTACGGTGGTCCATGTTTCCTCCGGGAACGAATCCGGTACTTGACGCCGCAGATCGTGGACGAACGATCGCGAGCCGATTGCGCGTGCAGCCGTGTCGCCTAGCACGCGAATTTCCGGCTGCTCTCTGATCGGTTCGTCATTGCGCAGCCGTGGGTCGAAATGCGTCGACCAACGCTTTGCAATACTGAACGACCGCGGCGACTTTGTGCGGTGCGGTTTTTCCGCTGCGGACGACGACCAGGTCGAGTTTTGGACTGATCAGGATGCGTTGTCCACCCATACCGCTGCAGTAGAAGATGCCGAGGCTACCGGGAATGACCCAGAAATGCGCTCCGTAGGTTCCATCGGATTGCGCGGACGGTGTGCGGGAGTAGTCGACCCAGCCTTTCGGCAAGATGCGCTCTCCATCCCAGATGCCATCTCGCAGATACAGGTATCCGAAGCGCGCGAAGTCACGGGGGCTGCAGTAGCAATGGCTCGAGCCGACGAAATTTCCGGCCTCGTCGAACTTCGGGTCGGCGCTCTTCATGCCGAGACGCTCGAAGAGTTCGCTCCGCATGAAATCCAGCATCTGGGCCTGGCTGCCTCCGACTGTCTCCGAAACCAGCCGTGACAACAGATTGCTTGCTCCGCTGTTGTAGTTCCATCTTGCTTCGGGCTCTGCCTGATAGGGCAACGTGGAGGCGAAGGCGGCGACGTCCTTCTTGCCGGTTCCGAACAACATCGGAATGACGTCGGATTCCTCTTCCGGGTAGTAGCGGACCGATCCGCCACCGAGATGCTCGGCCTCGCGGAAGCGCAGT
>JAJDAM010000268.1 GCA_029261905.1 Deltaproteobacteria bacterium | reverse complement strand
GAAGCCGTAGAACCACTTGTAGTTGATGACCGCGCCCTGCTCGACGCCCGAGAATGAATTCGGGGCCGAACCCTCGAGCAGTGCGAACATGAATGCCCACAAGATGCCAAGCAGCAGATAGACGGCCAGACCGCCGCAGATCGTGTCCAGCGAGACGCTCCGGCTGTCGCGAAACACGCTGCCGAGCACCAATGCGATTACGTAGCCGAAAAAACAGATTGCGAGGAGTGACACGGCGATATTGGCGGTTTCGACTCCTCGGGCTGCTCGCAACAACATCGCGGCCAGCATGACGGTGGCCAGCGACATGCCGATTACGAGCCGCCGCCGGGTATTCGCGCACGCGACGATGGCCGAAAGCAGCGTGATCAGCAGGAATACGTCCAGGAGCATCATCCCCAGGTAGCCACTCAAGAACGGGTCGGCGATCAACAACAGCATCAGCGCGACGAGTAATTGCGCGTGGCGGTAACGCGCAAAAATCGACTTCGTCAGATCCATATCAGCTCGACGAATCCCCGGCGCGATTCGCGAGTGTGGCAGCCGGCACTTCGTCACCCGCGTAGAAGACTGAAAAGAGCACCGGCACGACGGCGTTGGTTGCGGACGAGACTTCGCCCGGGTACTCGGATCTTGCCCCTCGATCAGCCGCGCCGAACGCCATCACCTTGACGGGTCGGGCAACCGCTTCGGGAGTGACCGGCTCTTCACTACAAGCCTCGTCGTGTTACTGTCGCGGGTAACCACGCATTCGCCGTCTTCGCGAAAACGAAGATCCTGCGCTGCGTGCTTCCCGGTCAGCTGAATCGCCATCCAACCCTCCACCAGCCATTTATCCCATACCCAACTCGTGCCGGAGCGACTGTATCAATTTGTGATACTCCGAGCCCGTCGACGCTCGGCCCGCAAGCCGAGATCTGGCTGCGATAGACTCCGGGTCGACCGTTGCGACTCAGTTGACTCAGGACAGCTGGCTCAGGACGCGGACGACCGAGGCGCAGCCAGGTTCTCCAATGAATTCTTGGAAAGTGTCACTACGCTCGCTCGCCGCGATTCTGGCAGTTCTCGCGCTGATCGTGGTTGCAGCCGATGCTCTGGTCCGCCGGGTATCGCTCGAGCGGTTTCGCTCCACCCTGGACGCGAGTGTTTCGCGCGCGCTGGGTCTCGACGTCGATGTTGCAGGCGCGATTCGAATGGAACTGCTTCCGAGCCCTCATTTCGAGGTCGAGGACGTAACCCTGACAACCCACAACCAGCGGGCTATTTCGCGGGTCGTGAATGTCGGACGGGTTTCGTTCGATATCGATGTACTCCCCTCGTTGACTGGAATCATCTCTGTTGCGGCCGTCGAAATCTTCGATGCGGAACTTCGTTTCGGGCCGGGGCTCGAGCTCGATTCGGCTTCCGAAGTTGCCGAAGTTGCCGAAGTCGTGGAAGTCGTGGAAGAAATCAAGGAGCCCAACGCGCACTCCCTGGATTTTCGTGTTCGCCGGTTGAGTGTCGAAAAGTCTCGGGTGGTCGTCGAGCGCGCCGATGGACCGGTCGTGATGATCGAACTCGAGGCACTCGAACTGACGGCTGACGACCTGTCGGGTTCGGTTCGGATCGTCGGGCACGGTCGGTACGACGAACGAAGACTCGAATACACTGCAACACTGGGAAGTTTGGACGAACTGCTCGAGCCGTCAGCGCCTTATCCTGTCGATGCACGGTTCCGGGTTGGCGGGGCAGAACTCGAAGGCGAGTTCAACGGGACGATCGATTCGCCGCTTCAATGGGTTGGGCTGGATCTGCAATTCGGCGCAAAGCTTGGCGACGCTTCCCAGTGGCTTGGGCCCGTATTCGGGTGGGAATTGCCGTTTCGTCAACTCGATCTGGCCGGACGACTGTCGAATCCGAACGGCCCAGTCGCGTTGAGTGAACTGCGGATCGAGTCCGACGCTGAACTGCCGATTCACCTGGAGGTGGATGGGGCGGTCGGGGAGTTGTTCGCGTTCGCTCAGGTCGAATTGGCATTCAAGCTGAGCGCCGCCGATGCTTCGGCGCTCGGAAGCCTCATCGAAACGCCGCTGCCGGAGGGACCGCTGCGGGCGCAGGCGGTCCTTTCGGATGTCGACGGAACTCTCGGGATCGAAAACGCCGTCGTTACCCTCGGGTCCCCGGATTTGATCGAAGTGGAACTCCGGGGGAGTTGCGGCGATCTTCGCGAGGTCGATGAAATCCACTTCGACGTAGACCTGGCTGCTCGCGACCTCGCCATGATGGGCGCACTGTTCGATCTGGAGCTTCCGGAGATCGGACCGATCGAGATCACCGGCTCGTCTCGCGGATCCGATGAGGAACTGGCCTCTCGGGGGAGCCTGGTCGTCGGCAGCACGCGCTTCGACACGGATTGGGCTTTCTCATTTGCTCCGGGCGGCCGCCGTCGCCTCGATGCGAAGCTCCGATCGTCACACGTGCGGTTCGCCGACTTGGGACTCGCACCCCGCGGCGAGCGAAGCGATCGCAAATCGGATGACGGGTCGTTGTTCGAACGCTGGTGGTCTGGTTCGCAGGTCCTTCCGCTGGAGGTTCTGCGCAAATTCGACCTCGATGTGACACTGCGCGCGGAGCGTCTCACCGGTGAGGGAGGTGCGGAGTTCAACGATGTAAACGCTCAATTCGTTCTCGATGGTGGCGCACTCGCGATTCGCGATATCCGAGCCATCTACGACGGGGGTCGCGTCGAGGCGGATCTACGCCTGGACGCGCGAATCCCCTCTCCACAATGGGCCGTCCAGCTGGAGGCCTACAACGTGGACCTCACCCGATCCGTTGCACAGTTCGCGATCGACGGAGATCTCGCAGGTCGACTGGATATGACCGTCGAGCTGAGCAGTCGTGGTTCGACGCGTACCGATGTGATCGCGGCTCTGAACGGACGCGTCGGTGCGATCCTGCGCGAGGGCAACTTGGCGTCGCGTTACGGTCGGGCGGTTTCACTCGATTTCTTGCGCATCGCGGTCCCGCAGTTCCTGCAATTGCAGAGCAAGCGCAGCGAGTCGTCAGTTCACTGCCTGCTCGCGATCGCACCGATCGAGCGGGGTGTCGCGCGAATGGAGCAGCTGTATCTGGAAGGCGAGCAGATCACTGTCGCGGGTGCGGGTATGATCGATCTGCGACGCAACCAGTTGAATCTTCGGTTGGCGCCTCGCGTGCACGATCCAGGACTCGTCAGCGTGGCGGTGACCGTCGACGTCAGCGGGCCGCTCGAAGCTCCCATCTTCAAACCTGTCTCCCGTTCGGTCGCGTCCAGCGCTGTGCGTTCACTGTTCGACAACGCCATGAGGCCGGTCAGCGGTGCTCTTCAGTTGGGACTCGGACTTGGACGCGAATCGAACGCGGCTGAGGACGTGTGCGCGGTCGCAGCCATTGCTCGATTGCGCCAACAGCCGATCGCGGCCGACGAAATCGAATGACTCTCTCGGGCCCGTCTCGAGGCAGGTTCGTACGCTTGGGCCGGTGGAGGACCAGTCGAGATAGACATTTCCCCGGCGTGGACAAACATCTACTTTTATTCGCCAGGAGATCACTTCATGCCGCTACCGAAGACCCTCACTACATCCGAGCACACCGACATCGATCTGAAGCTCGTCGACGGACAATGGCCCGATGGCATCTCGGGAGAGTTCGTGGTTGTCGCTCCGGGACCCAAGACCGACGATATCGGCTACCAGCTTTGCACCGAAGGCCACACGAGTCGGCTCTCGCTGCGTCCTGGAACCGATGGCGCTGCGTCCGATCGCTTCGCATGGCGGGCGCGCAAAATTCGTGGACCGTCGGTACGGCTGTTCGAAGAGTGTCGGGACGTCTGCACGGGTGGGCCGGCCGGTTACATGTCGCCGTTTGGCTTGTTGAACATGGCGAACACCGCGGTGATGCCGTGGGGTGATCGACTCCTCGCCACGTGGGATGTCGGTCGGCCGGTAGAACTCGATCCGGTTTCGTTGGAGTTCCTCGGGGAAGTCGGTTCCAAGAAGAGCTGGGGACCGTCGATTCCGATCCCCGGCGTGTTGCCGTTCATCTTCACGACCGCGCACCCGGTAGTCGATCCCGATCGCGATTGTCTGTGGACCGTGAAGCTGAGTCCGTCGGCCGATCACCCCGGTCACGTCGAGACCACGGTGATTCGCTGGGACGGCGAGAGCACCGAAGTTCGCACCTGGCCGATCATCGGCGCCCACTTCAACGGCACCATGCACACGATCACGCAGACACGGAATTGGCTCATCCTGGGTGACTCGGGCAACTTCAAACCCGATCCGGGCGAGATGGGCGGCGGCGAACGCACGGTGTTGATCGACTACGAATCGCCGCTGTTTCTGGTGCGCAAGGACGACCTGGAATCGACGCCGTCCGGCCAATCGGTACCCATGAAGAGGTTCATGATTGCGCCGCCGACAGCGCACTTCTACGCCGTCTACGACGATACCGATGGGATCCGCGCGGTATTCGAAAACATGGATCTGGAAGACCTCGCGATCTACCACAAGCCGGGCGATTTGGATGTCTACGGTGATCCGATCGACCCGAGCCAACTCGGCTTGTACAACATGGCGATGGCGCCGTCGTCGTTCACCGAAGTCGAATTCGACGTGGAAACGGGCAAGGTCCACGGTCGCGCGAAGCTGTGCGAGGACTGGACCTGGTCCAAGCAACTTTCCGCGATGGACTGGAGCCCTGCCGGGCTGAGCAAGCCCACGGTTCACCACCAGTTGCTCCACGGCTGGCGTCCGCACAACGTGTCCCGACGCGCTCTCGAGATTTACAAAGAGCGTGTCGACCCCGATGAACTGCCGAGCGACGAGACACCGGCCACGTTGGTCAGCATGAACCGTGGCAGTCTCGATGTTCGCAGCCGCTACGACTATCCATCGACGGATGTCCTGCCCAGCTCGCCGATCTTCGTGCCGCGCAATCCCGGTCGCGATCGCTTCGGTCTCGAGGGGTCGGATCCCGGTGGCCACGACGGGTGGGTCGTGGTGCCGGTGCTCACCGATTCGGGTCTTCAGATCGATGTCTTCGATGCGGACGCGGTCGGCAAGGGGCCTGTCGCGCGTCTGGCGGCGCCGAACGGCGAGACGGTACCGCTCCTGCTGCACTCCTGCTGGATGCCGCGTGCGGTCCCGGCTCCTGAAGCCGAGCGGCTACGCTTTGCTGATGATTTCGAAGAGACTGACCTCGCGTTGCTCGACGATCGCTTGAAGGACGCGGTGCACAGCGTCGCTCGTGATCTCGACGAAGGAGGTTGAGGGGCTGCGAGTAGACCCTGCTTGTTACAACAGCCGAGCAGCAGCGCGCATGTTCGGGGCAGGTTCGCGCCGACACTCAGAGGTGCGAGGAACCGACGCAATCATTCGCCTTGGCGGTCCGGCTTGCCCGGTCCTACGCTATCGAAACCGCGCCCGACTGACTCGAGGTGTCTCCCATGTGTTTTCTCGTTGGCTTCGAGGTTCGCCAAGCCATCCTCCCATTGCTGTGCGTCCTTCCGCTGGCACTGGGCTGTACGGCGGAGATGAAAGCGCGCGCCTATGCGGGCGACGACCGCGATTCCTGGCAGCAACCCGAGCGCGTGATCTCCGAGCTGGGTATTTCGGCCGGCGACCGGATCGCCGACATCGGTTCGGGGGGTGGGTACTTCACATTCCGGCTGAGTGATGCGGTCGGGGATGGTGGCCGCGTCTACGCCATCGATGTCGACTCCGCGATGAACGAGCGCCTGGAACGGTTGGCGTCCGAGCGAAGTGCCGACAATGTCACTGCCGTTCTGGCCGACTACGATGATCCGAAGATTCCCGAGCCGGTCGACATGATGTTCACCAGCAACACCTATCACCACATCGAAGATCGAATCACTTATTTCCAGCGGGCCGCGCGCTACTTGAAACCCGCAGGTCGGCTCGCCGTGCTGGAGTACAAGAAGCAGGGCTTCTTTCATCGCTTTCTCGGACACGCGACCGATGATGACATCATCGTGTCAGAGCTCGAGCAGGCCGGTTACACACTGAGCGCGAAGCACGAGTTCATCGAGCAGCAGAGCTTCCTGGTGTTTGACCGTCCCCGCTGACCCGAATTCGTCAGGGCTGAAGCACCGTGCGGATGCCGCGACCGGATCGAAGGTCGGCCATGGCTTCGTTGATTTCGGATAGCGGGCGCCGCGCCGTGATCAACGATTCGAGGTCCAACCGGCCGGTGCGCCACAAGTCGACCAGGCGCGGAATCTCGCGAAGTGAGTTCGCGCTACCGAGCACGCACCCCATCAACTTCTTTCCACTGACGACGAACAGTGCGGCCGGATTGATCTCGATGGCCTCCTGCAGGCCGGGCGCTCCGACGCACACCACCGTTCCTCCGTTTCGGACCGCAGCGATACCCTGTTGCACCAGGCTTGCGCGCCCGGCGGTTTCGAACGCGTAGTCGATACCGACGCTGGTGATCTCTCTGGTTCGCACAACCACGTCATCCGCACTCGGGTCGAGGAGGTCGGTCGCCCCAAATGCTTTCGCTGCTTCGCGGCGTGCTGCCAGCGGGTCGGAGGCGATGATTCGCGTCGCCCCGGCGACTCGGGCACCTTGGACGACCGAAAGGCCGACGCCACCAAGCCCCATGATCAGGACTGTTGCACCTTCTTCGACTCGAGCGGTATTCAAGACGGCACCGACTCCGGTCTGGACCGCGCACCCGATCGCACACGCCACATCGAGCGGAAGATCGTTCGGGATCTTTACGGCCGCATTGGCGGGAGCGACGACGTACTCCGCGAAACCGGCGACGTTGAGGCCGCGAAAGACCGGCGCGCCAGCACGCGAGAGACCGGTGGTTCCGTCGGGAAAGGCGTTGGTCTGAATTCCGATCGCATCGACACAGAGGCTTGCTTCGTCGCGCACGCACCAGTAGCAGCTGCCGCACGGAGGGCACGGCGTCAGAATCACCGAGTCGCCCACCTCGAGCCCGCGAACATTCGGACCCAAGGAGTCGATCACTCCGGCTGCTTCGTGTCCGAGGATGATCGGTACCGGCGACGGGAACGTTCCATCGACCATGCTCAAGTCTGAATGACAGACTCCGCAACTCGACACCCGCACGCGAACCTGTCCGGAGCTCGGGTCGTCGATGGTCAC
>JAJDAM010000267.1 GCA_029261905.1 Deltaproteobacteria bacterium | reverse complement strand
CCGTGGAAACCGTACGGGACCCGTTGTGGCAACGCGATGCGCGCAACGGGATCGGCGCTGATGTGTGTGGCGTCGAGGATCACGAGCTGCGTTTCCATCTTGCTGTCGTCGTGAACGTACGAGAGCACGTAACCCTCGTCGCCTCGCGAGTCGCTGCCGACCGATTGTACGAATGTCGGCTCGGACGGCTTTCCGAACTCGCCGAAGCTGTGACTCTCCGACGTACCCCGATCGAGGTCGACCTTGACCAGGCCGGTCAAGTCAGGGCTGCCATCGCTCGCTCCACCGACATGCAGCGTGAAGCCGTACCGATGGCGCTGGCCGACCATCGACTCTGCGACGCGCGGGAACTCGAGCGGGCGATCGTCGAGGGTCTGCTCCGAGACCTGTCCGGTTTTCATGCCGAAGCGAAACTGGTGCAGTGTGAGTCGACCACCGCCACCACTCATCGAACCGGCCTGGCGCCACATTTCACTGGAACGGCACGCATCGAAGACCACGTGATCGCCGTCCTCGTACGCGTTGAGACCGTGAAAGATGTAACAGGGTTCGACGTCGAACCACTTCACCTGCGCGTCGTTGCCGGTTCGAGGCATGATCCCGATTCGCGCCGGGTAGTCGTCGCTCCAGTGAAACGGCATCTGGCCCTGGGCCGCAAGCGGCATGTCGAAGACCACCGGTAGGTCGAGGAAGAGCGCGTAGTTCTCGGTGACGGCGAAATCGTGCATCATCGTCGGCCCCCCCACGGTGATCTCCTCGCTCTGCACCAGCTTGCCGTCGCGACTGACACGGTGATAGGTCAGGTAGGGCGGAAACGGGGAGTCCCCGAAGAACAGCAGCTCGCCTGTCACCGGGCAGATTTTGGCATGCGCGCTCATCGCGGTATCCAGCTTGCCCTCGTAGTCGTTGTAGCCTTGTGTCTCGAGCTCGTGGTCGACGATGTACGGGAACGACCCCTCTTCGAGTGCCAGGATCTGGCCGGCGTGCCGGATCACGCTCGTGTTGGCCTTCGAGATGGTTCGGTCCGTCTTTCCGTCGGGCCCCATTCGCAGTACGTCCGGGTCTTCGAGATACGGGGTCCTCACGTATCGATTTCGATACCACGCAGCGCGACCGCCTTCGAGGCGGACACCGTGCAGCATGCCATCTCCCATGAACCAGTGCCCCGAGGTCCCGGTAAGCGGGTTGGCGCTATTGCGGACGTACAGCCCGTTGAGTTCCGGAGGAATGGCACCGGCGACGACGTCGAGATCGAAAGAGGTCACCTCTTCGCCGACCGGAGCAAAGTTCCCCTTCAAGTGAAACGGGATCTCGTCGATCCCGCCCGCTTCGCCGCTGATCTCCGTGCTCATCTTGATTCTCCTGGCGTCGTGGCCGTTCCGGAGGGTACCAACGTGGCTCTCGCAGCCTATGTCGGCGCCGCGGTGAACCATGTCGAATCCGGGCGTGGTGCGATCTGAGTCCACCCTACATTCGAGACGCATCCGCCACTCGTACCCGTCTGCACGCAGAATCACGCATACTCGCACTGTCCCACCCGACGGGACTCGCCGCGGAGACCAACGATGACTGCCCAGACCGTCGATCCCCCGATCGGCCACATCGACTGCACTCTGATCGACTGCACAAAGGCGCCCGAGCCGACACTGAAATCGGATCCCATCGCGGGCGACCGGTATACGTCGCGCGAGTTCATGGAACTCGAGTGGGACCGCATGTGGACCCGTGTGTGGAACATCGGTGGGCTCGAGTCACAGATCGCGAATCCCGGCCAGTTCATCACCCACGAGTTCGGTCGGGAATCACTGATCTTCACGCGCGACGAACAAGGCCACGTCCACGGCTTCTACAACGTCTGCCAGCATCGCGGAAACCGACTGGTGCAAAGCGAGGTGGGCAGCGCCAAATCCTTCTTCTGTCCGTATCACGGCTGGCTGTGGAGCTCGAGTGGAGAGCTGTTGCGGGTTCAGGACCCGGAGGATTTCCCACAGGGAAACCCGTGCGGAAAGCTGCGCCTGGCCTCCGTGCGCGTCGAAGTCTGGGCTGGGTTCATCTGGTTCAATCTGGATCCGGACGCCGAGCCGCTCGCCGACTTCCTCGATCCGGTGGGCGCACAGATCGATACCTACCAGATGCAGAACATGATCCGCACACACCACATCACTCTCGAAGCGGACTGCAATTGGAAAGTGGTCCAGGACAACTTCAACGAGTCCTACCACATCCCAGCCGTCCACCCGGCACTCAAGTACTTCCTCGACGACACCTATCAGAACACGCAGTTCGACCTCTACCCGAAAGGTCACAACCGGATGTTGATGCTCGGTGGCATGCCGAGCCCGCGTGCGGCGACCGAAGAGGATGCGGCACTGAAGTTCATGAAGGGGGAACTCGAGGCCTGGGGATTGTCGGCCGATGATTTTCGCGGCCGTGCTGGCGACATGCGCGTCGCGCTACAACGAAAGAAGAGAGAACTCGGACCGGAAAAAGGATTCGACTTCTCGCGTTACGTCGATGCGCAGCTGACCGATCACTTTCACTACACGCTGTTCCCGAACCTTTCGCTGTCGATGAAGCCAGACGGATGCATTTTCTTGCGTGGTATCCCGCACCCGACGGATCCGGAACAGTGCATCTTCGACTGTTGGTATTTCACGCTCTTTCCCGACGGCTCGGATGAACACTTCGCGATGTCGATGGCCTCGAACGCCAGCCGCCACGAACCCGTCGAACACCAACGGGGCAAGCTCGGCGAGGTTTTTCTCGGTGGGGGCGTCGACCAGGACGTAGCCATCTTTCGGTCACAACAGCAGGGTTTCCGCTCGCGCGGCTTCCGCGGTGTCTACCTTTCGGGACAGGAACGGCGCGTGCAGTACTACCACCAGGTGATCGATGAATACATCGCCGGAGCGCGCTGATCGGACCGCCAGTGATCAGGCCCGGTACGGATCGCTCGAACGGGTCGCGCGCGTCACGAGTTCGTGGCGCTTCATCTTCCAGCCGTTGCCGTCGCGTACGAGCGACGTGAGATAGGTCCCCCAAAGCGTGAAGATGCGGCCGGCCGGTTCGCGCAGGAAATGTTGCGCCTGCAGATCGGTGCGCATTTGCGCCGTGTCGCCATCCAGCTCGACCCGCGGCGGACCCAACATGTGCTGGGTGCCGGAAAAGCTCGCGAGCGCCTTGTGGACGAAATCCATCCACGGATCCACCCCTCGGATCACGTCCGGGAGGAAACCGTGAAGTTCGATGTCGGCCGAAAAACAGGCGCGGTACGTCTCGAAATCCCGATCATCGATGCAGGCCGCATACTGGATGATCACGTCCTGCGCCGCGAACCGGTCGTTCTGTGTGCCTCGCTCGCTCATCGTCGACTCCGTAAACCGTTCAGCGGTTCAAACTAGCGTCCAGCCCCGGTCCACAGCCAGGAAATTGTCCCCACCTCCCGAGTCCAGCGCGAGATCGACGAACCACACGGTTGGCCAGACGCGAGTGGACGCTACGCTCAGGCGCCGTGAGCCAACTGCACCCGATCGAAGCATCGACACTGCACGCGCGACGCGAACGCGTATTCCTGGTTCTGGCAGGCCTGTTCCTGGGCTCGATGACGATGCTGAACATTCTCGGGGTCTCGCGCTTCATCGACCTGTCCTTCGAGATCTTCGGGATGCGGATTCCGATGGCGCTTGCGGTTGGCGTGCTCCCCTACCCGATCACGTTCCTGTGCACCGATTTCATCAGCGAGATCTACGGAAAACAGCGCGCGAACTCCGTGGTCTGGGTCGGACTGATGTTGAATCTGTGGGTGGTGCTGTTCCTGTGGCTGGGCGGATCACTCCCGCCCGAGCCAGAACTCGACCTGTCGACGGGCCTGCCGCCAGTCGATGCCTACGACTTCGCGTTCTACCGAATTCGGATGCTGACGATGGGTGCCGTAGTCGCGTCGATGATCGCGTACATGGCCGCGCAGTTTTGCGACGTCTATCTGTTCCATTTCTGGAAACGCCTGACGAAGGGGCGCCACCTGTGGTTGCGCAACAACGGCTCGACGCTCGCGAGCCAATTCGTCGATACCGTGGCGGTCATCACGATTACCCACTTCTACGCGCACGCGCTCCCAATCGACGCGAATGCACCGGTTTGGCCTCAGCTGTGGGTCTTCATCGGCTCGGGATATGTCTTCAAGATGGTCGTCGCTCTGTTGGACACGGTGCCGTTCTATATCGGAGTACGCGTGCTGCGCCAGTACCTCGAGATCGATCACGACGATGCGGCATCAGAGAGCATCGCGGCTTCGTAAAGCGCCAAGACCTCGTCGGCGAAGCGATCGGGCGCGAATAGCGTTTCGGCTCTGACACGCGCGGCCGCTCCCAAACGCGTCGCCAGCGCGGGGTCCCGAAGCAGTCGCTCCCACGCCTCCGCCAGCGCCCCCGCATCCTCATCGACGACCAGGCCCGTCTCGCCATCGACGACGATCTCCGCGAGCGAACCGCGACGCGTAACGACTGCCGGCAGCGCGCAGGCGGCCGCTTCCAGTAGGGCACGACAGGTTCCGTCACTGCCGGGAACCAGGAACGT
>JAJDAM010000266.1 GCA_029261905.1 Deltaproteobacteria bacterium | reverse complement strand
CTCCTCGCCGTGGTCCGACGTCAGGATGACCACAGAATCGTTGTCGAGACCGCGGGATTCGAGCCCGGCGAAGAAGCGCTCGATCTCGCGATCGACGAAGGCGATTTCCTCGTCGTAGGCCGCGCGGATGAATCGCTTGTGTTCAGCGGTCAACGAGCGGCTGTTGCGCCGCAGTCGCTGCACACCCGTGACCGGAAGTGAAAGTTCGGTCCCCTGTGTACGGGGGTCGGAATCCGGTCCCGATTTCGGATTCGCTCGAGCCAGGCTTCCACCGAACGGTGGAGGTGCGTGATAGTCGAGGTGCGGATCGAACAAGTGGACCAAGAGAAATAGCGACACGTTGCGATGCTCGTCGAGGGTTTCGAGTGCGCGATCCACGGCAGCATCGGCCGTCACGATGCGATCATTGTCGGCCGTCTGGTGTTCGTAGAAATCGAAGCCACGGTCGAGCCCGAAGGCTGGATCGAGGTTGGGGGACTGTACGAGCGCGATCGTCGTGACCCCCGCGGCCGACAGCCGCTCGGCCAGCGTGGAAACCTCGGGGTTCAACTCGAGCCGGCTGCGGGGTCCGACTCGCGTGCGATCCTTTGCGCGGTCGGGGTGGTTGCGAAGAATGATCCCCGCTTCGTGATGTCCGGGATCCAAGCCGGTGAGGAGCGATCCGAACGAGGGCAGGGTCCACGGCGAACTCGCAAAGGCCCGCTCGAATACGATGCCTCGCTCGGCGCGCGCGTCGAGAAACGGAGAAGGACTGGGCGTTGCGCCGTAGGTTCCGAGGTGACTGGCGGCCAACGTGTCGACCGCGATCACGATGACGCGCCGCGGAGGCTCGGCGCTACAGGCCGACAGTACGATGCCTGCGAGTGCAACCCTGCAGGTGGCCTCGAGCCGCGCTCGGATTCTCATGCCGGTATCCTAGTGCGCGTGCGCCGCCAGTCGCATCCGCTCGTTGCACGGACGCGGTAAGATCCGATGGACAATCCGAGCGCGTGAAGACAGAATGCTCGCGTGAGTTCACCTGTCGATCAAGACGGCACGCGAGCCGGCCAGGCGCGCCGCGCGGTCGTCGCTTTGGCCTGTGTGGCGCTGTTGCCGGCGTTGCTGTTCGCATCGCTGCAATCGCGATCGCTCGATTACCCGTTTGTCTGGACCGACATCACTGCGATTGGACAGAAATCGATGATTCGACCCGCGGGCGAAATCGGCGCGTCGTTCAACGAACCACTGCACCGCATCGACTTCCGCGGCGGGAGCGCAATACAGCCGTACTACCGGCCGCTTCAGGTCGTGCTGTTGAGCTTGACGAACTCGTGGCTCGGCGACACCCCGCGCGCGTACCGGAGCCTGACGATTTTGACCGGTGCGCTCTGTGTTGCCGCCTGGGGTCTCCTTGTGTTGTCGTTGACCCGAAACGTGCCAATGGCATCGTTCGCGGCGCTGTTCGTGGCCGCGCACCCGGTCGCGATCGAGACGACGACGTGGATCTCGGGAGTGTCGGGGAGCCTCTGCGCCTTGTTCTCGATCCTCTCGATCTGTCTGGGGGTCCGCTGCACTTCAGCCACAGGGTTCGTCCGCGTCGCTGGACTCGCACTCGGCTCGATCCTCGCGCTGGTCGCGGCGTTGCTTTCCAAGGAACGCGCGGCCATCGAACCGCTTCTGTTGGGCGCGTGCCTGCTCGCGACCTGGCACGCAACGACGCACAGGATCGACACCCGACGCGCAATCGCGATCGCATCGACACATGTGCTGATCAGCGGGGTCTATATGTTGATCTGGCGGGCCACGATCGTTGGTGGTCTTCCACCGCTGCCGCCCATCGGTGGAGACTATGAGATCCAGATCGCGACATCGGTGGCGGCTTGGCCAGCGGCGTTGGGTTGGATGTTCGTGCCGCTGCACTCGACGACCAGTGACGTGTTGCCCATCGTTCGATCGCTCGCCGACCCTCGCGTCTGGTTGGGGGCGAGCCTGGCCCTCGGCTCGGCACTGGCGGCTGTCGCGCTGCTTCGCGGCCGACCGATGAGCGCGCTGGGCATCGCCTGGATCTGGATTGCGTTCGCTCCCACGGCCGGCCTGATCCCGAGCCTCCATGCCACCGGAGAGCGCTACCTGTATCTTTCGTGTTTCGGCACCGCGCTGCTGCTCGCCGATTGCGGCACCGCACTGCTCGAGCGCACGACTTTGCCGTTTCGACGCCCAGTGCTCGGCGTTCTCGCCGTCGCCTGCGTGCTCGCGCTCGGCCAGCGCACGTGGATTCGATTGCCGGATTGGCAATCCACCGCGCGACTGTTCGGGCCGGCAGTCGAGCGAGAGCCCGAATATCGAGAGGGACACTACCTGTTGGCACTCGATGAGTTCGAACGCGGACTCCACGCCGACGCCGCGGCCCGATTGCTGCCACTGCTCGACAGTTTGTCGGGGTCCGGGAATTCCGGATCCGAGAAGACGAGCTACCTCAATCCGCTGTCCACGTTCGAACTCGCGTGCTCGAGCAGTCTCGCGATGCAGGACTACGACCGAGTCATCGAGATCGATCAGATCGCCGCCCGCCAACGACAACCGGTGCGCGGCGTCGCGACTTTCCGAACTTGCGTGGGCCAGGCCCTGAACGCGCTCGGCGACACCGAAGCCGCACAGCAGATCTACGTGAGCGTGGCAGCGGAACTCGGACCATCGGCGCCCCCACGTCTCGCGGTGATGATCGCGCGAAACTGGATCAATCTCGGCCGGCTGAGTCAGGCGCGCGATTCGCTGCGAACCGCACGAGGCGTCGTCGCCGGCACGCCCGAACTCGAGGCCCAGGTCCGCCGACTCACTGCCCGGTTGGACGCGCTCGAAGCCGGCGCATCCGCCGACCGTCGCGAGCGCGCTGCCGGCAGAGATCGGTGATGGAGACCCAAGCTGACAGGGGATTCGAGACTGCAACGAATCTCCGGACCGCACTGGTGTGCGGGGTGCTCGTATTCGGCGTCTGTCTTGCCGTGATCCGGATACCGCCCGTCGAGCCGTATTGGATCGTCGACAACGCCGCAAAGGCTGTCATGGCAGAGCGATTGGTCGGCAGCCATTTTCGTGATTTTTCGTTCGAGCATCCGGGCGGTGGTATCGATCCGGCTGGCGCTTTCTTCCCGGTGCCGGGTTATGCGATTCCCTACGCGGATCGCTTCATCTCGATCTTTCCGGTGACGTATTCCGCAGTCGCCGCTCCGTTGCTGGCACTGTTCGGGCCAACGGGCCTGCGAGTTCCGGCCGCATTCGGGGCGTCCGCTTGCGCTGCGCTGCTGGCGATTTGGCTCATCCCGGTCGTGGGCCGCGCTTGGGCGGTCGGAGCTGCGATGACTCTCGCTCTCGCGTCGCCACTCTTTTTCTACGGCATCACGGTTTGGGAGCACAGCCTGACGGCCGCGCTGTCGCTCGCTGCCTGGATGCTCGCAACGCGTCGAGATCTGCGTCGCCTGCTCGCTGCCGGTGGGTTGATCGCGCTTGCCATCTGGTTTCGAGCCGAGCTGGCCCTGATGGGCGTAGCGCTCGCTTCAACGTTGGCCCTTCGCTGGCGCCGCGCGCTGCCTTTGCTGGCGTTGGCCGCCGGAGCACTTCTCCCGCTGATCGCACTGCTGGTCTTCAATCACGCGGTGTACGGCGATTGGATCGGGCCACACGTGTCCGAGAACGTTCGCCCCGCCGATGTCTTCTCGAACCTCGGCATGAACGCATTCGCGATTCGCGCCCGGGTATTGATGTCGTTGCTCGCGGGATTGGGATCGGGTGGGGCGGAATCCTGGGCTCTCGGCCTCGCGTTGGGATTGGCTTGGGGAACCGGCATGCTGGCTGCGAGCCGAAAGGCCAGCTGGGGAACTTGGATCGCGCTCACGCTCAGTCTCGCGACCTGGGCTGTGGGCTTTCGCGAAATCATCGAGGCACAGCGCCCCCTTCTCGCACTGGTCCGCTTCAACGGACTGCTGGTCCAGATGCCGCTCGCGGGCCTGGCGGGTGCCGGTTTCGTTGTTGCATGGCGAAGCCCTGACTACAGCGAGCTGCGGTGGGGACTGTTGACCGGCGTCGTCTACATCGGGATCACGATACTGGTCGGTATTTCGGTCCACACCGCCTTTGCCGCGGGTGTGCACTGGGGACCGCGCGTGTTGGCGCCCGCGTTTCCGGCACTGGTCGTGCTCGCAGTGGCGGCACTGCGCGACATCGAGTCCTCCCGGCCGCGCGCCGCATGGGCCGGTGCCGCGCTGCTGACGGTTGCCGGAATCGCGTCGAGTGCCCTCGTCGCCGGTCTCGTCGTCGATCAGAAGAGCGAGACGGCTCAGTTGGAACAAGAGATCCGTTCCCAGGCAGCGACGGTTCTGGTGGTTCACGATGCGATCTTCGCTCAACACCTCGTGGGTCTTTGGGGTGACAAGGAAATTCTCCGCGCGCCCAACCGTGCCGCGCTGCAGAAACTCCGGCGCTATCTGGGCGCACGGGGACTCGAGAGCTTCTTGCTGTTCTCGCCCGTCAACACAGGGTTCGGCCATGGGATCGCGAATCCGGCGTGCCAGGTGAGAGCGCGGCAGCACGGACGCCGTGTCCATTACCTCGACGGCGAAGTGCTGGAGTGCCCCACACTGCGTCGTTAGGTTCGTCCGCGACCCCTTCGGTGTCGACGTCCCGTCCCCCTACCTCGGTGCGGTCTTTCGCGTTCTGATTCCTCGTCAAGCGTCGAGCCACGGTCCTGCGAATGCCAGAAACAGCAATCCCCCTGCGGCGGCGGTGGCGGCCCCGAGTCGCCATGGGGTGTCGGGCTGTCCGCGGAATTCGGCACGGCGGAGCCATGCATCGACCGCACACGCGCAATAGAAGATCAAGAACGGCACGAACTGGATGCGGAAACGCGACTTCGCGTGAAGAAGAAGAAAGATCGCGAAGTTGTAGGCGATAAAGGCCAGACCGACCCACATCCAACGACGTCCGGCGGGCGGACACAGCGACAGACCGAAGGCGAATCCGATCAGCATCACCGCGTAGAGAGCGAAACTGATGGCCCGAAGCCAAGTTCCCGCCCACAGCGGAGCGCCCACGTAGCCCCCGCCGCGTGCTGCAACGATGCCGCCAGGCAGCTGGTCGGTGAGATACGAGTCGGCATCGAACAACCGGAAGTACTGTCGCGAGAACTGGTCGACAACGATCGCCCATGCGCCGCGTTCGTAGTCCCGCCGCGCGATTTTGTCACGCAGAATCTGGTTGCGTTGCTCGAAGTCGTCGGCGCTCTCTTCGAAAATCCGGTACTCGCGCCCGACAATGGGTTGGCGCAGGTTGCGGCGCGAAGAATCGTTGATTCCCACCCAGAGGTTGAACCAAGAACTACCAGCGATCGCATACGCATCGGTGCGTTCGGCATTGTCGAGCATCGTTGGCATCACGACAGCCGCCAATGCCGCAATTGCGACAAGGGGACGAACGATGCGATCCCGCAGCGTCCCCTGCAGCGCGTACGGCGCC
>JAJDAM010000265.1 GCA_029261905.1 Deltaproteobacteria bacterium | reverse complement strand
GGACACTGGATATCCCGATCGGACGCTTGCGGAAGATGCGCCTCGGCCCGGAGTACCTGACGGCGTTCACGGTGGGCGACCAGTTGCTGTGGGGCGCCGCGGAACCGCTGCGACGCGCGCTGGCGATCGTTCGCGCGCGCGGATGACACAGTTGTCGTTGGTAATAGTTGACAAGGCTCGTATGCAACCCAACACTCCCGAGATGCGCCAATTCCCGCACAGCTCCCGATTCGGCCCCATCGGTCATGCCGAAGCCGCGCTCTCAGCCGTTGGCTGTGGGCGCGTGAGCGCTTCGACAACCACCGCGACTACTACCGAAGCGTCGTCTACGTCTATTACAACGACAACGCCGACGACGAGCACGGGGTAACCGGAAGGGAAACGACTCGAAGCAAGTTCAACCCAGCCCTTCCGATACCTCGGGAGGGCGTTTTTGTTTTGGGCGATCCAGAACCGAAGCGGTCTCACCGGGTCCGGCAGGCAAACCCAGGAGATCGACATGAATCAATCGAATCACTCGAAACACAGGCCGCTCAAGGTCGCCGTGGTCGGAGCCACCGGCGCAGTGGGCAAGACACTGCTGACTTGTTTCGAACAGCGGAACTTCCCGATCGCAACACTGGTCCCACTCGCGAGCGGTCGCTCGGCTGGATCGTCGGTGCGGTTTCGGGACGCCGACGTCGCGGTCGCTGAAGCCACGCCCGACTCGTTTGCCGGCGTCGACATCGCTTTTTTCGCCGCAACGGGCTCGTTGTCGAAATCGCTGGCACCCGAAGCAGTCGCGCGCGGTGCCGTGGTGATCGACAAGTCGGACAGCTGGCGGATGGATGACCAGGTGCCGTTGGTCGTTCCGGAGATCAACGCGTCCGCGCTCGACGACCATCATGGGATCGTCGCGTGTCCCAATTGCACCACCATCGGTGTGGTCATGGCGCTCGAGCCCATCCGTCGCGCGGCGGGGCTCGAGCGGGTCGTGATTACGACCCTGCAAGCCGTCTCGGGTGCAGGGCTGCCCGGTCTCGAGGAATTGGAGCAGCAGAACCAGGCTTGGACCGAGGGGAGGCCCGCGTCGGTATCACAATTCGCCGCACCGATCGCGCACAACGTGGTGCCGGTCTGCGGCGATTTTCTGACCGTCCCCGGAATCGACGGAGTCTACAGCTCCGAAGAACTCAAGTTGCGCGGCGAGACGCGAAAAATCCTCGCGCTACCTGGCCTCGACGTATCGATGACCTGTATTCGGGTTCCAGTCGAGGTAGGCCATTGCGCCACCGTACTGATCGAGACCGCGACTCCGCTCGCGATTCGCGAAGCCCGACGATCACTCGCCGATTTTCCGGGTGTCCGCCTGATCGATGACCCACAGCAGGCCCCGACTCCGCGCGAGGTGGCGGGAAGCGATGAGGTATGGGTGGGGCGCGTCAGGGAAGACCTCTCGGGTTCGCGCATCTGGCTTTGGGAGGTGTCGGACAACTTGAGAAAAGGAGCCGCCACGAATGCCGTTCAGATCGCTGAGGAAATGATGAAACGTGGCTTGCTCGATTCGCGGGATTAGGGCCGTGGGCCGTCCTCGCTGAGCGCTGCACGCGCCCAGCGGTCGAGCGTATACTGAGAAAACCGTTCGGGCGCAGCCCCCGGTGAAACGCGAGACTGACCCAACTGGCAAACACGTGGAGGAGTAGAGATGGGTAACGCGATCCGATCGACCGGAGGGTTGGAAGGCAAGGCGGTCCTGGTGACCGGCGGAGGGACTGGAATCGGTCACGCGTGTGCGGCGCAGCTCGCCGCGGACGGCGCCGCGGTGACGATCTGCGGCCGCACCGAAGCAAAGCTGACCGACTCCTCGAAGCGAATCGAGTCCGTCGTGGGACACGGTGGGAGCATCCGACAGATCGTCGCGGACGTGACCCATGAAGACTCGGTGCGCGAAGCCATCGCGTTCGCGCTCGAGGCCACCGGTCGGCTCGACGGGTGTGTCGCCAACGCGGGTGGCGGTGGTGGAATCGGGCCCTACCACACCCAGGACATGGACGAGTTTTTGCGAGTTCTGCACTTGAACGTGTTGGGAACGATGTTGTGCGTCAAACACAGCGTTCGGCACATGGTCGAAGCAGGCGGTGGATCCTTCGTCGGCATGTCCTCGATCGCCGGCCACCAGACGCATCCCTATTTTGGCGCGTACACGGTCAGCAAGGCCGGAATCGAAGAAATGATGTGCAACGCGGCCGATGAGTACGGAGCTCGCGGGGTCCGCTTCAACTCGATTCGACCCGGCTTCATCGCAACCGAGATGATGGGAGGGATCCCGCGTGATGGTTCGATCTACAACAGCTATATCGAAAACACTCCGATGGCGGATGTGGGGCAGCCGACCGATGTCGCCAACCTGTGTCGGTTTCTGATCGGAGACGAGTCGCGGTGGATCACCGGCCAAAGGATCAATGTCGACGGGGGCCACCATCTGCGCCGTGGGCCCGACTTCAGCGAAGTCGTCGACGCCATCCACGGCAAGGATGTGCGCGAGGGCAAAGCCCCTTGATTCTAAATTTGCCAGTCAGTCGACGATGCGGAGAAATGATATGAGCTATGACGGCTGGGTCATCGATGTCGATACACACATCACCGAGCCTGCGGATGTCTGGACCACCCGTGTCCCCAAGAAGTTCCGCGACGCCGCACCCCGGTTGGTGCGGTCCGACGATGGCGTCGACACGTGGATTTTCGGGCGGACGCAACGCCCGGTTCCCGTCGGTGCAACCGCGGTCGCCGGCTGGAAGGAGCCCTTCCCGTCCATCCCGAAGAACATGGATGAAATTCCCAAGGCGGCTCACGACGCCAAAGCTCGGCTCGAGTACATGGACGAGATCGGGATCTGGGCGATGGGCCTGTACCCGAACATCGGAGGCTTCGGCAGCGAATCATTCCTCGGCCTCGATGACCCGGAGCTGATGCTCGCGTGCGTGCGCGCATACAACGACTGGTTGATCGATTGGATCCAACCCGACCCGCGGCGCTTCATTCCCGTGATGGCGCTGCCCTTCTGGGATGTCGCCGCGTCGGTCGCGGAGATTCACCGGGCCTGCGAACTGGGGCACCGCTCGATTCTGTTCACTGGCGCGCCGCAGGATTTCGGCATGCCGCTGATGGGAGATCCGCACTGGAATCCGATCTGGAGTGCGGCGCAGGATGTCGACTTGCCCATCAGCCTGCACATCGGCAGCGGTGACATCGCCGACGACTTGATCGATACCAATCGCTTCGCCGCACACGGAATCCGCGCCTCGGTGGTGACCCAATCGATGAGCGTGCTGCTGCAGAACGCGATTCAGATGATGGATATCGTGATGTCCGGAATCCTCCCGCGAAACCCGCGTCTGCGAATCGCGTCCGTCGAAAGCGGGATCGGCTGGATCCCGTTCGTCAAAGAGGCGCTGGATCACGGGTTTTCCTACACCGATGTGCCGGGCGAACGGCCGGAGTTCACTCGACTGCCGAGCGAGTACATGCGCGAACAGATCTGGGCGTGTTCGTTCTTCGAGGAGTACGCACCGCGCCACATGCTCGACGCGATCGGAGCCGATCGTGTGATGTTCGAAACCGACTACCCGCATCCGGTTTGCCTGTACGGCAACGTCCGTGAGAAGATCGACGCGGCTTGGGGTGGGCACACTCCAGAGATACAGCACCAGGTGTTATTCGGAAACGCCGCGGAGCTGTATCAGGTCCCCGAGCCGGACCGGTCCTGGAAGCG
>JAJDAM010000264.1 GCA_029261905.1 Deltaproteobacteria bacterium | reverse complement strand
GAGGCGCTGGTTTCCGAAGCGCCCGGTCCGGTTCGCCTGGTTGCGAACTTACCCTTTAGCGTGTCGGCTCCGCTGATGCGCCGGTTGCTCGACTTGCGAGAGCGGCTCGATGACTGGTCGGTGATGTTGCAGAGCGAGGTTGCGCGACGTCTCCTCGCCGAGACCGGCACGAGCGACTACGGGTCGTTGGCCGTGTTGCATCGCTTGACGGTGTCGGTCTCGACCGCGATGCAGTTGTCACCGAATTGTTTCTTTCCGGTTCCGAACGTCGATTCGACGTTCATTCGGCTCACGCCCTTTCGAGACTCGATGTTGAAGGCCGGCGAACTCGAACAGGTCGAACGTGTCGTTCGGGCAGGATTTTCTCAGCGCCGCAAGACACTCGTGAACTCTTTGCGCAGCGGTGGGTTCGGTGAGTCGATCGACGCCGACCAGCTCCGGAATCTGCTGGTCGAACTGGCCATCGACCCCCGGGTGCGTGCCGAACGACTCGAGCCGGAACAGCACCTCGAGTTGGCACGTGCGCTCTCGAGATGACTCCGCAGCAGATCCACGACGAGTTGCTCACGCTGGCACGTGATGCCGGATTCGATGTTCGGCGCTCATCGGGAAAAATTGGGAGGGATTCCGACCTGCCGGTCGCGAGCGGCGTGTGCCGCGTTCGTGGATCGATCTGGGTGATCCTCTCGCAGGCCGAATCGCTCGAAGAGCGCAGCGACGTACTGATCGAGGCATTGACTGTCCACGCCAGCTCCCTGTTGGAAGACCGTTACTTGCCGCCCGCGGTGCGTGCACGGCTGGGAGTTTGAGAGCCGCAAGCCTGCCGAAAACCCAATGCGGATACCCAATGCGAATACCCCCAAAGAAATCGCTTCGGGTTGACACCCTACATTGCGTGGACCAGAATTTCGGGCGTCACGAGGGGTCTCGCACGGTGCGATCTCCATCACGACGAGTCCGAATCAGTACCCAGAAATTCGGGTACGAGGTATCCACCAAACGCTGACAAATCGCCCTGTGCGCCAAGCGCCAGCGGCAGACAGAGACACGCCTGGCAACGCCCATAGTAACGCTCGGATCCCAAATAAGGACCGAGACGGGAGAGTGGGAAAGGGCTAGAGATATCGTGTCCCCGTTCTCCAGGCCGAGTCTTCGGGCTGGAGTATTCAACAGGGACTCACCTGGCCGATACCGCGCTCTCCGAACTTCTTCGGGTAGCGCGTTTTTGTTTCCGTGGCGCCTCTTGAGCTTGCAGAGCAAGAGGGAGACGCCCCCCATGTCAACCGTTACCCAGAAAGCCGCACGTGAGCATCGTGTAACCGTTCCGTCGCTAGGCCGCCGCAAGAAGCAAGGTGAGAAGATCACGATGCTCACCGCCTACGACTTCACGTTCGCGAGCATCTTCGATGCCGCCGAGATCGACGTCCTGTTGGTGGGGGATTCACTCGGAAACGTGGTGCAGGGACTGGATACGACGCTTCCGGTCACGCTCGACGAAGTCGTCTATCACTCCCGCATGGTGGCTCGCGCCGCTCGTCGCGCGCTGGTCATTGGGGATATGCCGTTTGGCAGCTACCAGATCTCGGCTGAAGAGGCGGTTCGCAACGCGTTTCGGCTGGTCAAGGATGGCGGATCCCACGCTGTGAAGCTCGAAGGGGGCCAGAGCGTCGCAGCGACGATCGAACGCATCGTGGCAGCCGAGATTCCGGTAATGGGGCATGTGGGCTTGACTCCGCAAGCCGTCAATCGGATGGGCGGGCACCGCGTCCAGGGTCGCGGCGAGGCGGGCCGCGCTCGGGTGATCGCGGATGCAATGGCCGTGGAAGCGGCCGGCGCGTTCTCCGTCGTGCTCGAAGGAGTCCCCGAAGACCTCGCGCACGAGATTACGGACGCGTTGTCGATACCGACGATCGGCATCGGCGCAGGTGTACATTGCGACGGGCAAGTGCTGGTCATGCACGACATGCTGGGTCTGACCGATTGGTCGCCGAGCTTCGTGAAGCAATATGCAAACCTCGGGGCACTCGCATCACAGGCCGCTCGCAACTTTGCCGAAGAGGTCACGAATTCGAAGTTCCCCGACGAGGCGCATTCGTACCGGTAGGTCCACGAGCGAATCGCCCATCGCAACGGCGCCGGGGCGGCCGCTGGGACCCCGTAGACGACTTCTCATTTTGTGCCCATGCGATTGATCGAGACCGTTGCCGAGCTGCAAGCCGAGGCCGACCGCGAGCGCGCCGCCGGCCGCCGGATCGCGCTCATACCGACTATGGGCGCACTTCACGAGGGTCATCTCTCACTGATCGACGAGGGGCGAAGCCGCGCCGATCGGGTGTTTCTGTCGATCTTCGTGAATCCGACCCAGTTCAACCAGGCGAGCGACCTCGATCAGTATCCGCGCACATTCGAAGACGACCTGGATCAGTGTAAGCGACGCGTTGTGGACGTCGTGTTCGCTCCCAGCGCCGAGGAGATGTACGGGCCCGGGAGCCAGACGTTCGTCGATGTCAGCGAACTCAGTCAGCCGTTGTGCGGCGGGAACCGCCCGGGGCACTTTCGCGGCGTCACGACGATCGTCGCAAAGCTGCTGTTGGCGGCCAAGCCACATGTGGCCGTCTTCGGCGAGAAGGATGCCCAACAGCTGGCTGTGATCCGGCGCATGGTCGCCGACCTGGGCTTCGATGTGGAAGTCGTCGGCGCGCCAATCGTTCGTGAAAGCGATGGCATCGCGATGTCCAGCCGAAACGTGAATCTCCATCCCGAGGCGCGGCGGCAGGCGACGGTGCTCGTCGCGGCTCTCGACGCAGCCGAGTCGATGATTGCTGCGGGCGAACGGGATCATGCAGAGATCCTGCGGCGCGTGAACGACGAGATTTCGAAGGCGCCACTGGCAACGATCGACTACGCGGAACTTCGCGACCCCGACACGTTGGCGCCCAGCCCCGGAAGACTCAGCGGCCCCGCGCTACTCGCACTCGCGGTCGTTTTCGATGCTCCGGCCGGCGAGAGCGCCGCAGGCGTGCGACTGATCGACAACCGGATGCTACTGGCCGGGACGGCCCGCGGTGGTGGTCGCAAGGCTGAGATTCACGACCCCTGAACTCGATCGCCTGAAGTTCGGTAATCTGCTCGCCGAGTCTTTCCGGAAGTCAGGGGGGTGGCATGACGGTCCTGTTCATCATTTTTGCAGTCGTTGGCGGCGTAGCGGCGTTCGTAGTCGTTCTCTACAACCGGCTCGTGCGGTTGCGCAATTCCAGTGACAACGCCTGGAGCGACATCGACGTCCAGC
>JAJDAM010000263.1 GCA_029261905.1 Deltaproteobacteria bacterium | reverse complement strand
AGCATGATTGATGACCTCCTGAGATTTCGACGAACACCTACGAGGGAAGTCTGACGCCTGGTCCGCCCGGATGCACCCTTGCGCGTCGATTCCGCTCCACGGCCCGTAGACCCGGAGGTTCGACGGAAATCGATGTCCGGTGATATCCGTCGGAGCGATCAATGCCGAACGAGCGGCACGATGTCCCGCGCGATCTCCCCGTACATCGGTCCCGTTGGATGCGCGGCCCAGGTCAGCTCCTGTTGGTCGAGTGGCAGCCGCTTGACCGAGATCGACGAATTGATCAACGGCACGTCGTAGCGCTCGCTCACCCGTTGCATGGCCTGGTTGACCACTGCGAACCACTCGGCGTTGTATGGGTAGGTGATCATCAGGAAATCAGCCCGCGCACCGCGCACCTGCTCGACCATGAGCGCGTAATCCCGTTCGGCAGCCGCCTGCACTCTGTCTCGATTGACTTCGAGATCAGCCTGCGCGGCATCGCGTCGATGAACGATGATCTCTTCGCGACCCTCGGACTGCACCGTCCAGCGTTCGCTTTGTCCCAAGCCGTTTTGCACAGCCACGCGTTGGCGCGCTTCGACGGCCGGGCTCGACGCGACGATCCGCTCCAGTTCGCGATCGTGAAACCAGACCCGAACGAACCGATACAGACGTGAATAGGTCGCCAGCCCCTGGACACGCGCGAGAAGCGAGCCCGAATCCCGGTCCATCTCCGATGTATTCCAGGAGTTGTTGATGCCCGCCCACACGATCACGATGTCGGGTCGGTACCGGCTCAGCCAGACCGGCAAGCGATTGCGCACTTGTCGGGTATTCATACCCGGAACGCCGCGATTGATTACCGAATACTTGGTCGGCTCGAGAGCGTCGAGTTGGGATTCGAGCTGTGCCGGGTAGGCGAACTGTGGAGGAATGAACGAACCGTAGGTGTGTGAGTCCCCGACACTGAGAATTTTGACCTCGGCTCCTTCGCGCCACGCGCTGGCGCGGTCGCCGGTGAACAGAGATGCGCCCTGAAACAGTGCTTCGATCAGCAGGATCGACAGCAGCAGTATCCCGAGCGCACTCGCGAGCCATCGAATGATCATCGCCATGGCTCAGAGCTCACGAAGAACGCTGCAAGCATCGTGATAGAAGGCGGGTAGCGCCAGTGAAATGCCCGAGTCGTCCAGCAGCAACAGCCAACGCGCACCGACACTCCACTGTAAGACCTCGCCGGTCCCCACGCCAAAGGGGTGTCCGCGCGGGCCCTGGCAGGCGCGTTGTTGGGCCATCAGACGCGCCTGGCGCGCGTCGTCGAGTTGGCCCGCGCGTTGCTGCAAATGCGCGAGATTCAACCAGGCCACAACCATCTCGGGTGCGGCAGCAGTGGCGGCCCGCAGATCCGCCAGCGCCCCGTCCGAATCACCGGCCATCGCGCGTACGACGCCGCGATTTGCGAGCAGTTCCGGCAAGGGGTTCCCGTCCAATACCTCGTCCAGCCGGTCGCGTGCCTCTGCGAGTTTTCCGTCCAATGCGAGCGCAACAGCCAGTCGACCGGTTCGATACGGAGCATCGATCCCGAGTGATTTCGAGATCGCGTCCGCACGCGCATAGAGCGAACGCCCCCGAGCGTGGTTTCCGTCCGCCAGGTCCACACCCGCCAATGCGTCGAGAAAGATCAACGGCTGCGGGCTCTGGCTGTACTTGCCATACACACGGCGCGCCTGTTCGTATTCGCCAAAATAGAAGTAGACGGGGCCGGCTGCCGGCGAGTCGCCGCGGCGCGGGAGACCCACGCCGGGAATCGAAATGGCGCACGCACAAGCTGCGATCGCCACCAATCCCAGTGACAGCGCAATGGTCAGGTGAGGCGACCGCCGATCCGCCAATGCTTCGACTGCGCGCGTCGCGAACACCGCGAACGGGAGCGACAAGATGAGCAGATAAGACGACTTGAGCGACGGCCACGAGGGCGCCACCCAGGCGAACCCGGCAAATGCGGCCAGTGCCCCTCCTGTCAGAATGGCGAGCGGAAGCACAGCACCGATTCGTCGGCCCCGTCGGGCGTCGCGCACCGATAGCCACAGGCCGGCGGCGGCGAGCGCGGTAGGCAGCAGTCCGAGCACCGTCATCAACTGGGTCGATCCGCGCCGTGCCAGTTCCGCGTCCAGCGCGCGACCCTGATCGGAGTCCCGAAAGTTGTCGGCCCAGAAATTCAGGTAGACGGTTCCCCAAACGGAGTGCAGCAGATGGGGGGAAATCGGGCTTGCGTCGACGAACATCTTCGGAGACACGTAAAAGTAATCCGCGAGTGTGCGGTAGCCGGGGGGTTGGTCCCGCTCGACCTCGGATACGAGTGTGTAGGGCCGACTCATCGCTATCGGGTCGCCCAGGGTCAACCAGTTCCGCGCAAAATAGGGCGCGGAAATCAGCAGCGCGACCCCAACGATCGCAGCCATTCGCGACGCCAGGCGACCCGCCATCCGCGGCTCCATCAGCGCGCGCGCCCCAAGCGCCGCGGTGATCGCGAGTAGCGGGAGCGCCCCATTGAATTTCGTAAGCAGGGCCAACCCCAATAGCGCACCGGTCACCGCGTCGCGCCACAGACTCGATCGCCCAGAGATCTCGCCCACGATGAACCAGACCATGGCCGCAGTAGCCAGGAACGTCAGTGTCGTCTCGTTGCCCGGCATCGGACCCATGAACAGCTGGGCGGGCCAGAACGCGACGAAGCCGTATGCCGCCAACGCCAGCCATTTTCGATGCGGCGAGATCCGCCCCACCAGTGTCGCTGCCAACAGCGCCGTGCCCAGGCTCATCGCGCTTCCCAACAGCGAGAGCCCTCGCATGAGCACGTCGGCACTTCCGAATTGGGCAAGCAACCCCCCGAGTGCATAGTGAAGGGGCGGATGGAAGTACGACCAACCCTGGTCGGCCCACGGGATGGCCCGATAGATATCGAGGAAGATCACGTATGCGACGTGCGCCCACGCGTCGTATCCCCACATCAGCGGGCCAGCCAGAGCGACGTAGAGCCTCACACCCACCGCGGCTGCCAGTGCAATCGCCCAGGCCGCGATGTAGGTGGATCGTCGTTCCATCCGGCCACCGTTCACGCTAGTTCCTCGGGAGTCCCCCGGGTTCGGCCCGTCAATCTCGGTCGGATCTCCGGAACACCGAGGAGATCGTCTTCAGAATGCCGCTGGCGAAACCATCGCTGAGCCCGAACGTCTGCTTGATCTGGTGGTAGATCCGCAGTAGCAGTCTGTCGATGTAGATCAGTATGCGGCGCCCGAAACCGTCGCGCGGGCGCGGTTGGTAATCGGTGCTCACACTGCGCGCGTTGGAATCTTCGGTGAAGTAGTAGATCGCCAGCGTCTTGCGAGCGACGCCGTCCGGGCAGTCGAGCGGATCCGGATGGCCGTGAAACGAAGGCGGAGCGGTGTCGAAGATCAAGCACGAATTGCCGACCGGCAGAATGCGTACCACGGCCGCCTGCATCCGATCGTCCCACAGTTCCGTGTGCCCGCCCCAGGCTTCGTCCCAATCCGTATTCAGATAGAAGATCAAATTCAGGCGGCGACGCCAGTTCTTGTGGTAGGGGTGCACGGTGAAGTCTGTGTGCGCATTCAGGAACCCACCACGCTTACAAGCGCTGAGTCCACCCCCGGCTCCGAAGTCGGGATCCGCCAGCAGACCTTCGATACCCGTCAGTCTCCCCAGGAAAGCTCGGAAACGCTCACTGTTGAGCTCGTCGATGACGCGAAGCAGCGACGCTGGGATCGACTCGCGCTTGCTTCGCCCCTGCTTGAATTCGTTGACATGCTTGTAGTGCGTCCAGCCGTCGTCTCCGAGTGGAGGAAAGTCCCGATCCATCTCGGCGCTGACGAGTGGGTTCAAAACGTCGGTCAACACGATGTTCGGGAAGGGTTCTGCGTCGGCGAAACGGCGGCGCGCGTCGTCGACCTTCCGATCCCAGGAAGTGTAATCGAAGATCGAATCTTCGACAGCCGATTGTGGTGTCGCTTCCGCCATCTCGTCCGGCACGACGCTATCACATCCGACACGCGACGGTCCGTGGCGCTCGGGGAAAGCGGTGCGGTCGCTCTCCTCGCGCACGCGGATCGCTTGCATCTCATGTGCAACTCGCGTGTAGTCGGCGGGACCCTACCCTGGCTCCGCTGTCAGCGTCACGCAGGCCTTGCGGAAATATGCAGGCCGCGCGGCGACCAGACCGTCGCTCTCGACCAACAGCAGTGGCCGTCTTCCAATTCCCCACTCGAGAATCTCCCCCGTACCCAGCCCGTAGGGATACCCGGTCGGCGGTCGGCACGCCGTTTCTCGGGCAACTTCCCGTGCGTGCCGGGCGGGGTCCGGTCGGCCCATTCGGTCCAGCACGATGGCGAGGTTTCTCCACGCTGGCATCATCTCCGGCGCGAGTTCGAGAGCGGCTCGCAGGTCCGCTTCTGCGTTCGCGTCCTGCCCCAGGGCAACGGCTACGGCCCCGCGATTCGCCAATAACTCCGCGATCGCGCCGCCTTCCAACGCTTCGTCCAACGTCGCGTGCGCTGCTTCGAGATCACCGTCGGCAGCCATCGCAACGGCGAGCCGACCGAGACGCCGCGGGTCGCCGCGATTCTGTTGTCGAGCCAGCGTGACGGCCCTCTGGGACAGCGCCCGCGCTCGCGATGGGCGGTTTTCGGCCAACTCCACCGCAGCCATGTTCTCGAGCCAGGGGACCGGATAGCCGGACCCCACGATCATTGGCGCGTAAATGCGACGCGCCTGCTCGTATTCTCCGAAGTAGTAGTGCAGCGCGCCCGTCGCCGGCGCGTCGCGACGACGCGGCAGTACCACGCCGATCGTCTCGACTACGGCTCCCGCCAGGGCGATCACCGCGAGCGCCGCCGGAGCAGCGACCCGCTGCCAACGAACTTCGCGCGTTGCCAGAAACTCGACTGCACGGGCCAGGAAGAGCGCATAGGGCAGCGAGAGCGTCAGCAGGTACGACGAACGCACAGCGGGCCAACGCGGCACGATCCACGCATACAACAGGAACGCTGCGAACGTGGCACCGGTGAGCAGCAGCGATACGACATAGCTATCGCGACGTCGTCCGCGCAAGACGTCGCGAATCGCCAGCAGCGCCCCGAAACAGGCGAGCGACGTCGGCACGACTCCGAGCATCACCATCCATGCCATCGGACGGCGCTCGCGGCGCTTCTGTCCGGGCGTGAGCACCGCGTCCGACTCGCGATAAGTGTCGGCCCAGATGCTGATGTACATCGATCCCCAGATCGAACGGAGCAGATGCGGGGCGAGCGGGTCGGGATCGATGAAGAGCCGCGGCGAGACTGTGAGGTAATCCTTCCAGCCACGAACGCCCGGAGGTTGCTGCGCCTCGAGATCCTTCACGAGAGAAAACGAGCTGCTCTTCTGGAATGGCGTACCGAAGGTCTGGAGATTGCGCGCGTAGTACGGCGCGCAGACAGCCAACGCCACGACCGTGACCACAGCGCCCCGCACGGCCACTCGCATGAACCTAGACCGCGCTTGAAGAACCGGCCGGACCGCGAGTGCCGCGATCACCGACACGAATGGAATCAAGCCACTGAATTTCGCCAGGAATGAAAGCCCCAGCAGCACGCCGACCTGCGCATCACCGATCAGCGTCGGTTCGTCGCGTCGTTCATTCGCGATGAAGGCCGCGATCGCGGCGGCGCTCAGGAAAGTGAACGTGAGTTCGTTCGTCGGCATCGCGCTCAAGATGATGTGAATCGGCAGCAGCGAGACCGCGGCGAAGCCGAGCAACGCGAACCCGGGGCGGGACGGCGTCGCGCGGTAAACGACTCTCGAAGCGACGACTGCAGTCATCAGACTCGCCAGACTCGACCAGACCAGCAGTCCGCGCGCGAGGAACTCGCCACTTCTCGCCTGTGCGAACAACCACCCGATCGCGTAGTGGAGCGGCGGGTGAAAGTACGACCAGCCCTGGTCGGCCCACGGGACACCCCGGTACAGATCCAGGAACAACACGTACGCGACGTGGCCCCAGGCGTCGTAGCCCCAGAGCAATGGCCCCGTCATTGCGTTCCAGCCGCGGACGCCTACCGCGGCCGCGATCGCGACGATCCATCCGGCGGCGACGGCAGTGCGGGCGCTCACCGCCATATCATCGCGGTCCGCCCCGATCGTGCCAGCCCCGATCCGGCAATCATCCCGAATCGCGCGACCGGCAGCGCCGATGATCTTGCGACGGTGCGGATCGATACGAAGACATTCCTGCGGGCGATGGGTGCATTCAGCGCTGAATGACCGGACCCG
>JAJDAM010000262.1 GCA_029261905.1 Deltaproteobacteria bacterium | reverse complement strand
GGCGAGTTCTTCCATCTCGGCGAAAGCGCGGGTGCTGATCGAAGAGCATCGCATCGACCCCGAACTCTTCGCGGGACGCGGCCTGGTGCGCGAAGCGGACGTCATCGAGCACCTGGAAGCCCAAGAGGCGCGACGCGAAGCCGAGACCGCAGCCGCCCCGGCGGCGGCTCGAGCGCCGCTGGGCTTGTTCGGCGACGCGCAGGTTTCGGCCGGCGAGCGGGGCAGCAGCGTGCTGCAGATCGGTTTCGATTACCTGTGGCGAAACTGGTTGCTCGGCCATCTCGTGCGCTTTGCGCCGCGAGGCCTCGATCTGTTTCTGCACCGACTTCGGGGCGTGAAGATGGGGCGCGACTGCTTCATCGACCCCACCGCGATCGTCGAGACCGCCTACCCGGAGAACGTCGAGTTGGGCGACGACGTCCGGATCACGGCTGGGGCGGTGATCATGACGCACATCAAAGCGCCCCACTATCTGCGAAACACCGGCATCATGCCGGCCGTAATCAAGCCCGTCCTGTTGGAAGACCACTGCTTCGTGGGCGTCAATGCCGTGATCCTACCCGGTGTCACGGTGGGAAGAGCCTCGGTGGTGGCCAGCGGTGCCGTGGTCGCGTCCAACGTGCCGGCCTACACGATGGTGGCGGGAAACCCGGCCGCGGTGATCAAGCGCTTCCCGCGGCCGGCGGGAGAGAACTGAGATGCGTGACGAGCCGCTCAACGCGTTTTGCGTGGACCTGGAGGAGTGGTTCCACATTTGCGGTGTCCCCACACCGTACAGCCACCCGGATTCGTGGAACGACGCTCCCGCCTGCGTGGAGCAGGACACGGAGACACTGATGCGTCTACTCGATGAGGCGGGCGCGCACGGCACGTTCCTGACGGTCGGCTGGGTCGCAGAGCGTTACCCGGACTTGATCAAGCGTCTGGCGGATGCGGGACACGAGATCGGCTGCCACGGCTACCATCACCAGCTGATATTCGAACTCGAGCCGGACGAATTCCGGGCCGATCTGACCCGCGCGATGGATCTTCTGCGGGAAATCAGCGGCCAGCCTGTCCGCACGTTCCGGGCTCCCGGCTTTTCCATGAAGCCCGAGTGCTTCTGGGCCTATCCCATTCTCCGCGAGCTCGGTGTCGACATCGATGTATCGATCGTACCCGCTGCCAGGGACCATGGCGGGGTGTCCGGCTTCACCCGCGATCCGTTCCTGTTGCACACCGACAGCGGAGATCTTCGGGTGTTCCCGGTGTCGGTCATGGACCTGTTTGGCAAGACGATCTCATTTTCCGGCGGCGGCTACCTGCGGCTGTTTCCGCTGTCGCTCATCCGGTACGGCTTCGGCCAGAATCACCGAGAAGGGCGGCCCGGAATGTCCTACATCCATCCCCGCGAGATCAACCCGGATCAGCCACGGCTGCCGCTCCCGCGCATGAAGTACTTCAAATACTACGTGGGGCTGCGCGGGACCGAGAAGAAGCTGCGCGGACTACTTGCCCGATACCGCTTCGGCACGGTCTCGGAGGTGATCGATAGCGTCGAGCGCTTCCCCGAGTACTCGCTCCGCGACGGGCAGATCGTTCCGAGCTGAACTCGCCCGTCAAGGCGCCGACTTGGGCAGAACACCGGCCACTTCGTGCAGCAACGCCTCGAAGCGTTCGAAGTGGACTTCCCAGGTCCAATGGGTCTCGGCGAATTGCCGGGCCGCCCGTCCCATGCGCTGTCGCTCATCGGCATCGCGCAGCAGCGAGATCAATGCGTCGGCAAACCCGGCGGGATCATCCCGCACCAACAGGTGTTCGCCCGGCGTGCCGCGGATCCCCTCGTTGGCACGGGACGTAGCCACTACCGGCAGCTCGCTCGCCATCGCCTGGACGACCTTGTTCTGCATGCCGGAGGCGATACGCAGCGGCGCCACCGCAACCTCGGCCCGTCGCAGCCAATCGTAAACGTCGGGCACCTCGCCCGTCACGACGATCCGCGAGTCGTCGGCCAGGGCGCGCAGCGCGCGCTGTGGATTGCGGCCCACGATCCAGAACTTCGCCGACGGGAATTCTCGCCACACGATCGGTAGCACTTCGCGGACCAGCCAGGTGGCGGCATCCACGTTGGTGTAGGTCGACATGACGCCGGTGATGACGATGGTCCCCGGCTCGCGCTCGGTGCTACGCACCTTTTCCAGCGGCGGGATGTCCTGGCCGTGTGGGCACACCTCGGCGTGAGGAGGCTGGGGCAGCTGCGGCCAGGCCTCCACATCCGCAAGGCCACACAGCAGCAAGCGATCGAAGTGCCAACCCGTCTCCGCCTCGTAGCGGCGGATCTTCGGCACCTCGATGCCGTAGAAGAGGCGACGAAAGGGATCGCGGGAATACTCGCGCATCCGACCGAGATTGAGCGTGTTGCAGGTCTGCGCCCCGAGCACTTTGGGAATGGGTAGGTCGCGCGTGTACTGCGCGGCGCGGATGAGGTGGGTGTAGACGAGATCGTACTCGTGGGTCGCGACCTGCTTCTCGATCAGCCGGCGCATGGCCGGTGAGCGGAAGTATTGAACCTGCATCGGCAGGCGACCGAGTAAAGTGAGCGCAGTCCGCGCGTAGGCCCGCCAGCGCGGTCGCTGCACGGTCTCGATCGACCGGCAGGTTTCGCCGTGCTGTTTTCGCAGTTCGGCCTCGGCTGCTTTCGATTCGACGAACGTGACGAGGTCAATTGTGTGACCTCGGTCCGCCAGAAATCGCAACATCCGGTCCACGGTCATCGAGTCGGCCATCGTGGGCGGCCACGGAGCGCGCGGCGACAGCACGAGTAGCTTCATGCGAAACCCGGGCACCCGACGCACGCGGCACCGGTGAGGTCCAGAACAGCAGTGGCACAGCAACGATACCCGGCTAACACGGCAACCTGGTTACTTCCTGTATTGAAAGTCGGAGGTCGGAGGTCGGAGGTCATCGAACGAAAAGGAACTGGCGCGATGTTCGCCGTGCGGAATTGTGTATGCCAGGTAGGATCAACTAGCCGAACTCACACAATCATTCGCCGACCGGGGGTGAAGCGATGCGCCGCCTCCGAGAATCTCAACCGCCGCTCGTTCCCATCTGAGACTCTCATCAGCATACCCGACAACTGCAGATCGCGGCCAGAATTCTGGATGAACATCCGAGAATTAGGAATCGGGCGGCCGCGACGAGTGGAATCATCGCCTTGCCTCGGGCTGAGAGGTCGACTGTGCCAACCAGCTGCGCACGTCCGGGTCGTTGAGGATTTCGATCACTGCGATCGCTATGCCGCCGTTCATTACGCGCCAGACATTTCCCGGAGACTTGTTCTTGACCTGGAACTGGTGCAGGGGCCCATCATCCAAACTCACCTGAACGAACAGGTCGGCAACCGCGACCCATGTTGCGGGTGTCAGGCTCACGCGCGGAACGGCGACCTTCATTGTGCGGTCCGCAGGTGACACGACCTGTCCGCCCTGCCGAGCGATCTCACCGGACAGCTGGGCGGCGAGGGCTTCGGAAACTTCCGCGCGATCCGTGTGCCATTTGGCGAGTCCCGGCTGAAAGAAGATGTACTTGCGATCTGGATCGGGCTCCTGGATCGAGATGACTTCCACACTGCCGTCGATCGCGAACGGAGTGACTCGATCTTCCGCGATCTCGTAGACGCCCGGTGTGTAGTAATAGTTGATGCAGCCGCTGAGAGAGGTCAGCGCGGCAAGTGCTACCGCGACCTGGGCGCATCGAAGGGAGGATCGGTGGTTCGGCGGGCGCATGATTGTCGTCTCCCGGGAGGGACCGTGAGCATACACCCACTCGGGGCGGTCTCGGCTCCGGCAACGGGGGGCCCACCTCGGATCATTGGACACAATGAATGCGCATACTCGGACGTTGAGCGAAAACACAGCTTGAATGACCCATACCCTCTGCTGAGCTTCACCCATTTTCCGGGGCGAATCGAAAGCGAATCCGAACCGCCGAACTCGGCGACACAGAAGCGCGCGACCTGCGGCGTCCGCTTGGCCCCGAACTCGCGGTCTCCGGTTCGGGTTTGCGACGACCTCACGCCCAGCACTCCGCGGAATCGCGGAGTTTTCTCGGAGCAGGAGACTTCCCGATCGCGGCCTTTAGCCCACAGTAGAGCGGGTTGACGCTCTTCAAACGTCTCCATAGGGTGTATCGACTACATCCCTGATCGATATCCCCAATGCGGACGGCCATGTGGTTTAGAGAACGTAAGAGCCGCCGAGCAGACGCGATTCTTTCATCGCTCATGAGCCAGACTCGTGAGTTCATCGTCTGTTTCGACTTCGTCGAGTCGGTGGACATCCACATGCCTCCTGGAGATGCGCTCAATCAGAAGCTGAGAGACGCCGTCGTCGTCGAGGCGAGCACGCCATTCGCCAAGTACCTCGGGTTCAAAGATCGCGACGCACTGATCGGCAAGCACATGATGGACCTCTTCAAGGATGTCGTGCCTCGGTGGTTCGTCGGTTACGGCGCGGAGGTAGCGGACACCGGCTTCAAGGACCTGGAGCGTGTCATCGAAGTCCCCATCGGCGGGGGCGCCGTCATGCATGCACGGATCTACATGCAGAACATCATCGAGAAGGGCCGACTGACCCGACAGTGGGTGACAGTACGCAACGTAACCGCAGAGGCGAAGCAGAAGCAGGAACTCGAAACCAGCGAGCGCACCAAGGGACTCGCGCTCGAGGCAGCAAACCTCCGCACCTTTGATCTCGATTTCGGTAAAGGCGAGGTGAACGTTGATCCCGCGGGCTTGGGTGCAATCGCATCTGAAACCAAATCGCTGACCGAATGGTTGGCAATTGTCGACTCCTCCGACCTCGAGCAGGTACGCGATCAACTCGACGCTTTTCGCAGCGGAAAAATCAGAAGCCTGCATTCTGAGTTTCGAGTTGCCGGCCAGAGCGGCGAGTCGCGTTGGATCGAAGCGTGGGGCCTGGCGAACCGGAGGGACGCCGAAGGCCGCCCATCGGGTGTCACCGGAGTCTACCGCGATACCACCGAGTCGCGTCAACTCGAATTGAAAATGCGTTCGGTACAGAAGCTCGAGACATTGGGAATGCTCGCGGGCGGCATCGCGCACGACTTCAACAACCTGCTGATGACCATCATGGGCTCCTCCGAGGTGGCTCGCGCGGCGCCAGAAGAACTGCCGGATGCGCTCCAACGGATCGAAGAGGCAAGCGAGCGTGCGGCGCAGCTCTGCAATCAGCTCCTGGCCTACGCGGGCAAGGGAACCCGACTGGAAGAAGACATCGACCTGGCGGAGCTGGTCGAACGGATGCTCGGACTGCTGAGCGTATCCGCCGGGAAGAACACCAGACTGCGTCTTCGAGCGAGCGACCCCGTCTTTGTGCGTGGTGATGCATCCCAGCTGGGCCAGGTCGTCATGAACCTGGTGCAGAACGCCTCGGAGGCGCTGTCGGGGATGCCCGGCGAAATCCACGTAGAGGTAGGGAGAACGCACCTCTCGGAGACCCGAACTGTCAGCCTCCATTCGGGATTCGACCTGCAGCCCGGCGAACACGCCTACGTCGAGGTCGAAGACACGGGAGTCGGCATGACTGCGGAAGAACTGGAACACCTCTTCGATCCTTTCTTCACAACGAAGTTCACGGGGCGCGGCTTGGGGCTGGCAGTCGTGTTCGGCGTCATCGCGGGACACAGGGGCGGCATCGAAGTTCAGTCGGAACGCGGAAGCGGAACGCGTATCCGCGCGTTGATCCCGTGCGTCGAAGCACCCGAGCCGAAGGATGTCGTCATCGGCGATGGATCGCAGCTGCAAATGCGAGGCTGCATACTCGTCGTGGATGACGAGCCTTCCGTGCTGAGGACCGTCGAAAAGATGTTGAAGAGTCTGGGACTCGAGGTAGAAACCGCAGCGTGTGGCGCTGAAGCGATCCGGCTCGTCACTGCTCGGCACGGCCAGTACGATGCGATTCTCGTGGACATGACGATGCCCGAACTCGACGGCCCGGCCACCGCGAGCCGCATCCTGGATCTGTTTCCAGACTCAAAGGCCGTCCTGACCAGCGGGTACACGGATCAGAACGTGCCCG